>NZ_JBRREA010000040.1:0-37576 GCF_056759975.1 Stenotrophomonas sp. STEN031 | reverse complement strand
TCTCGGGGTGAATTGCCGGGTGTTGGGGGGGGGGCTGGTATAACAAAACGCGGTCCCCCTTTTATAACTAATCACGGATTGCCTGCCCCCCCGGCCGCCCCCCTTCCCGCTTCAGTTACTACCACAACCGGCCTTGCGCCGACTGCGGGGCTGCTGCTAGATCAAGCCGACCTTCATCGTGTCCTGCACGAGCAGTTCGGCATCCAGGCCCGAGTGCTGGTAGACGACATACGCGATACCGTCGATGGACTGCTTGCCCATCGAAGCCCAATCACCCAGATCGGGTCCGCCCGCACCCAGCAGGTCGTCGATGTTGACGACATCACCGGCATTGCCCTTCACCATCATCTGCACGGTCTGCTTGTCGCCCTGATGGAACAGGTCCACCTGGCCATTGGCGAGTACGTCCTTCAGTGACAGGGTCAGCGTGTTGTTGCCGGTACCCGTCAAGTCGATGATTTCAATGCCGGAAAGCTTCCCTGCCGACGTGGCCAGATTGAGGTTCAAGGTCTGGCCAGCACCTGCGATCTTCAGGATATCGATGCCGTCACCCCCATGGATGCCCTTGTTGCCGGCATTGGCAAGGTAGGTGGCAGCGGCATACTTCAAGGTGATCACGTCATCACCCGCACTGCCGTAATACGTGTCGACAAGCTCATCAACGGTGTTCACGTCGCGAACGTCCGACACATGCGTGACCTGCGTCTGGCTGAAAGCACCAACGGTGATCTTCCCGCCTGCGGGAATGATGTCGAAGCTACGCACATCCACGCCTTCCGGCGCGGCGAAGGCATAGGCCTTGACGTAACGCTTGGAAGTCAGCGTACCGGTGATGGTTTCGCGCTTGAGCTCGTTGCCGGCCACGTCATAGATGACGATCACCGCACCGCCTGCCGTATTGTCCAAGCCGGACAAGGTCAGCTGGAACTTGTTTGCGGATTTTTCCAGGTCAAAGTGCAGCACGGCATCCTCGCCCCCGGTGAGGGTCAGGCCCGCGAGGGTTGCGGTGGTCGCCGCACCCTTGCTCAGGGTTCCGTTCACCGCGCTCACGGTCACGCCCTTGCCGATGTAGGCATCACCAACGACCAACGTACTCGCGATGTTCAGCGTATCGCTCAACGCCTTGGTGGCAAAGCCACCACCAATCACGCTATAGGCGTCCGACTTCGGGCCCTGCACGCCATTGGCGACAATGCTGACCGCCACGTCGAAGTCATAGGCAACACCCTGCGCGGTGGCAACGGCATTACTGGTTACCGCCGCCGGCACCTTCACCGTAACCTGGCCGGCGGTAACCTGTGCGGCAGTCAGCACATGCGCGTAAGTGGCAATACCCCATTGCACGTGCACGATGTCACCGGCTTTGGCGGTCGAGCCGTCCAGGGAAACAATCATGTCGACGCCATTGCTTGCTTCTGCGGCGGTCAGCACGCCTTCGGCCTCAGCAATTTTCACAATCGACGGCGCCCCAAGCTTGGCGGTCAACTCGACAGTGCGCTCGATCGTCTGCCCGATGGTGCCGGTGCCGCCGACTACGCGTGCCTGGATGGTCCAGCTCTGCGCGTGCGCTTGCACATCGGTGAAGTACCACTTGCCATCCTTGACCCGCGCGGTGCCCCAGTGTTTGCCACCATCGGTGGAGACTTCAATGCTGGCACCGGCAGGCAAAGCCGAAGCCAGTTCACCCTGCACGAGACGGCCCGAACTGCCATCGGCGGTGCTGTAATCGCCAGCGATGTGACTGTCCTTGCCCATCGCGACGATGGACATGTCCAGCTGCACGCCAACGCCCGCCTGCACCAGCACTTCGGCGGCAAACACCGAATGCTTGTAGACGTCGTAGGTGATGCCAGCGACGACGAGCTGGCTGTGCAGTTGCCATTCGCCCTGGACCGCGCCGTGCAGCATCGCACCGAGCACCACATTGTCACCGGCGTTGCCCTTGACCAGCACCTGTACGTTGCCATCGGCGACAAACTGATCGCGCCCGCCGGTGGCCAGTACATCGGCAATCGACATCTTCAGCGTGTTCTTGCCGCTGCCGGTGATGTCGAAGATCTCGATGGAATCGATCTTGTCCTTCAGTACCCCCAGATCCAATACCTGGTTGGCGCCGGTCAGCTTGAGCGTATCGACACCGCCACCGCCGGCAACCCCGCCGCTGGACGCTGCATTGATGTGCGCAACGTTGGCCAGCGAGAATACGTTGTCCTCGTTGCCACCGTAGTAGGTACCGGCCTTGTTCTCGATGGTCTGGTTGCTGAGTACGTTGAGCTCGCTTGGGCCAGCGCGGAACTCGAAGTTGTCCAGGCCGATCCAGTCCCAGTCACCGATGACGCACTTGCCCGGGATCCGGGCGCCGGTAGTCACCACCATGTACGAGAATTCCTGGCCAGCGGGTGCCTTGAACGACGCGTTGACGGTGTTCGGCCAGTACGCCGACAGCGACTGCTGACCAATCTGTTGGCCGCTGGCCGAGTAGAACCTCACCGTCGTCGGTGCGAA
Source organism: Stenotrophomonas sp. STEN031 (assembly GCF_056759975.1). Classification (NCBI taxonomy): domain Bacteria; kingdom Pseudomonadati; phylum Pseudomonadota; class Gammaproteobacteria; order Lysobacterales; family Lysobacteraceae; genus Stenotrophomonas; species Stenotrophomonas sp. STEN031. Next base: position 35,071 of record NZ_JBRREA010000040.1, on the reverse strand, counting down.
GTAGCCTGCCTGCAGGTTGGTCACCAGGAACTTGACCTCGGACACTGGGCCTTCGGTGAAGTCGATGCGGGTACGGCCGGTGACGCCGATCTTCATGCCGGTGTTGATCGCCGGATCGTAATTGGTCAGGCCGGTCATCAACCCATAGATCTTGGACAGGTTGTAGTCGTACTCGGACGTGATACGCAGCCCCTTGTGGCTGGTGCTCTGCCCGGTATTGAGATCGACGTAGCCTGCGCCGGTGAAGTCGATGTACTTCTGCTCGCCCATGTCGCGGTACTTGGAGCTGTTGCCGGCCTTGTCGATGATCGCGGCCATCACATCGCCCGTAGCCACCGAGAAACCCGGCGACAACCGCACGCTGCCTGCCTGTACATCCTTGGTGGTCAGTGCATGGTCAAAGCGCTGGCCATTGAGCACGACGCTGACGGTGTCGCCAACCGACACACCCGTCTTGTCGAATGCCACCGTCAGGTAGGAACCGTCGACAGTCAGTTTGGTGGGTGCATCCGGCGCCAGGGTGTCGAGGAACACTTCGCGTGATTCCACCGCACCACTGCGGCCCGCATCATTCACCACCCTGGTCTGGATCGACCAGTTGCCACTGTGGCTGTTGTTGTCCTGTGCGGCCCAGCGCAACCCGTCCACCACCGCGGGGTTCCAGCTCAGGCCGCCGTCGGTGGAGACCAGCAAGCGCTCATCGGCACCAAGCTGTGCACTGAGTGCACCCTGCATCAAACGACCTGCGCCACCGTCATTGGTGAGCCAGTCACTGCTGCTGACACCCCAGTCCTTGCTCATCGAGGTGACAGTGGCGATCTGCGTCGGCACCTTGGCCTGGACCACGATGAGGTGCTTGTCCGAGTGCTCGGAGACGTTGCCGGCCTGATCGGTCATCACCACTTCGAATTCATGCTGACCGTCAACGAGCTCGGCATCCGGCGTGAACGCCCAGTTGCCGTCATCGGCAACCTGCACCTCGCCAATCACCTTGCCATTGTCGATGATGGTGACGGTGTTGCCCGCCTCAGCCTTGCCCGACAGCGTAGGGGTGGTGTCATCGGTACCGCCGCCATTGCCGATGCTGCCGGTCTGTGGACCGACGTCATCGAACACGTCGATGATCGATGGCTTGTCGGGAGCAATCTTGTCCACGATGATCACATACGGCGCGGACGCGTCACTTACGTCACCGTCCAGCGATTCATGCACCACGGTGATTTCGTGCTTGCCATCCGACAACGGCAGCAGCGGCGTAAAGGACCAGCTGCCATCGGCGGCAACCCGGATACGTCCCAGCAGTTCGGCGCCATCGTAAATATGGATGAGATCGCCGGGCGTACCCTTGCCGTTGATCTCGGGGCGGCCGTCATCGGTGTATCCGCCATTGGCGATCACCCCGGTTCGATCACCGTGATCGTCAATGATGGCGTCGATCGCCGGAATGCTGTCGGCCAGGAAGGCGACCATATGATTGTTGTCGGCCGCCTGCACGATCTGGCCATTACCCGCTGCGTTCACTTTCTTCTCCATAGATTCTATCTGGACGTGCGCGCGCCTTTTGGCCAGCACACGTCCGTGTTTTTTTTATCGAGTTCTACGTCCAACGCGCGTGCCGTACGCGCAAGCTCGCCCGGCCGCCGACACGCGTGGCGAAGGTCGTAACGGATACCTGCTTTCCAATGCCGCGCCGGTAGGGCGACGACAGCAGAACGACGCCCCAGCAGCACGGTGCACGTCTGCTCCTGGATTGCCGGCGTAGTACGCGATGGTTTCCAGACAGGAGCATTGATGCCCGCAATCCGGCACGCCGGGTAACCGTGCGTGATACGACGACCTGGGCGCGTCGACGGCTGGATCCCGGACAGCGATCCATGCAGATGCGACCACAACCAGGTGATGTGCCTATCCGTCAGCCGTGCTGGAGCCACCGTCTTGCGACAGAAGAAAACCAACCGATGGAGGAAACAGACAGTACAGCAGCGTACGGCGGAATTATCCGCAGGCCGCAGAACTAGATACATGGGAAACAACTCAAATGCCGCACCGTGATCCAACGGTGCGCCATCGGCGCGGAGTGCAGCGCCAGCACGTTGCACGCGCGCCGTAATTACCCCCCGGCTTCTCTTGAGAAACAACGCTCCAGCGCTGGGTGGTGCGCGTTCCGCGAACACGCCAACCGTCAACCGGCATCCATCAGGCGATGTTCAAGCGACAGCCAAGGTGAGGATTCAAACATCGCAGCGTGCTTCATTCCGGCAAGCAGTACACCGTGTGGGCAATGCCCGCCGCGAAGCGTTCTTTGCCAACGGCTGCAGCACTGTCATTGCTGCAGCCGCGCGATCCCGGGCTGCGGCGCGCACCCGCTGTTCACGCCGCAACGACTAGGCGTCGCGATAACCCTTGCCCAATTTCTCGGCCACCAGTTTGTCCATCTCCCGGCGTACACGCTCGGTGCTGTCGAAGACCTTCACGTTGCGCTGGCCGCTGCTGCCGATGCGGCCATAGCTCACCACCAACTCGGTGCCGCTGACGCTCACCCGCCAGAACTTGTTCGATGCACCCTGATCGAACACCAGGCTCCGGCCGATGGCTTCTTCGGTCACCGGTGGCGGGGCATCGGCCACGTCAGTCATAGCGTCCTGCGCCGGCAATGCGGCCTCGGCGATAGGCTCAAATGCATCGTCTAGCTCCGCCTCCACGCCTTGCATTGCGGCGTCGATGCGGGCCAGCACCGTATCGGGGGCACGCAACCAGTCGCGGCCGGGAACATCGATCACCTTCCAGCCAAACCCGCGCAGTACACCGGGCCGGAACACGTAACGTTCGCGCGTATCCGGCACGGCCTGCGCCGGACCATCGAGCAGGATCGCCAGCTGGTAGTCGCCACCCGCCGGGTCCACGATCGCCAGATCACAACGGAACTGCGAACGCCCAACCTGCTCGTGCACGGTATGCCCGCGCTGGCGCAGCGCCTGTGCCAGCCCCTGACGGATCGCATCGGCACTGGGCGCCGTCGCAAATGCCTCGCGTGCGCCCGCATTGAGTGCCCCCAGCACCAGCTGCGCGCGCTCAACGTCGCCACGCGCATTGGCCTGGGCAAATTGCAGGAAGGCACGCAGTGCGGCGGCGCCGTCATTGTGGGTATTGGTGATCGCCTCGGCGTGGATGCTGGATACCACCGCCATCCGCAGCCGTGCACGGCTGAAGATCACGTTCAAGCGCTTTTCACCACCGCGCTGGTTGATCGGGCCGAAGTTCATCAGCATCCGTCCATCCGCACCGGGTGCATAGCAGATGCTGAGAATGATCACGTCGCGTTCGTCGCCCTGCACGTTCTCCAGGTTCTTCACGAACAGGCCGTTGAACTGGTCCTCATCCTCGCGTACGTACTCGCGCTCAAGCTGCAGCGCGAACTCGGCATCCTCCGCGGCCAAGGTCTCAAGCGCCGTTTCGATCTCGGCCTGCTGCGCCTCGGAGAAGGCAACGATGCCAATGCTCTGGCCGCTGCCACGGTGCAGCAGTTCGCGCACCATCTGCGCGATGTAGCGCGCTTCGGCCGGGTTGCGGCGTGCACCATACACACCATCGGCGATGTGGTGGAAGCTGACCGCGCGCTCCTGCAGCGCGTCCACGCCCAATGCTCCCGCATCATCCTGGGTTGAAAGCAGCGACGCCGGCATCTCGGTCGACGGCTCGATCCTGCGATCCGGGATGGTGACCAGCCTGCCATCGTAGAAGGCCGCATTGGAGAAGCTGATCAGCGCCTCGTGGCGGCTGCGGTAGTGCCAGGCCAGCAGGGTCGCCGGCAGGTTGCGCGCGGCCTGGTTGAGCAGGCTGTCCGAGTCCATGTTGATGGCGATGCGTTCTCCCTCTTCTTCCACCACCACCTCGTCCTCGTCGTCGCCGGCGGCAGCGAAGAAGCTGGTGGGTGGCAGCTGCATTTCATCGCCGACCACCACGATCTGGCGCGCCCTGCTCAGTGCCGGCACGGCTTCCTCGGTGGGGATCTGGCTGGCCTCGTCGAAGATCACAACGTCGAACAGGTCCGGCGACAGCGGCAGGGTATCGGAGACCGACAACGGGCTCATCAGCCAGATCGGCTTGAGGTCGTTGACGACCAGACCGGTCTCGTCATCGGACAGATCGCGGATCGAGCGGTGGCGCATGCTCTTGCCGAACTCGTGCTCAAGCTCGCGGCGGCCGGTGGCGTACAGCTTCTTGAACTCCTTGCCGGCCGCATCAAGCTGGGTAGCCGACATGGACGAGGTCTGTACATTGCCGGCAAACAAGCGATGCAGGGTGGCCTGCACTACCTTGGCGTTCAGGCCCAGCAGCTCGCGCTGGCCATCGTTGATGCGGCGGGCAGTGCCTGCCAAGGCCGCGCCATCGAAGCGCGCCAGCTCCGGGTGTGCGCGTTCCAGCCGACGCAGTGCCTCATCGGCAACCAGCGACTCGATCTGCGCCACCGGCATCGTCAGCTGCCGCAATGCCGCGCTGACCGCCGGATCGCCGGCGTGCACCGCCCGCAGCAGCGGCAGCAGGTCCGGCAATTCCTCCAGCCCTTCGCGCAGGTCGCGCATCAACTCGCCAACCTGCTCCAGGCGCAGGGTCGGCTGTGCATCCACGCTTTCGCCGAGGCGCTGGATCAGCTTGCCCAAGGGCGCCGCGGCAACGGCTTCATTGCGCGCTGCGGTGACCGGGTCCAACGCACGATTCAGATGTGCCAGCAGCGTCTGCATCGCCGCGGAACCGCTCTGCAGCTCACGCAGCTGGCGCAGCGCCTCCAGCAAACCATGCATGCTGGTCACGCCAAACTGTCGGCAGCTGCCTGCATCGGCCTGCGCCAGTGCAGCGGTCGCCTCCTGTTCGGCGACCAATGACTGCAACACCCTGGCGTAGCCGGGGTGCACCGCATGCTTGCCAAAATCATAGCGGCGCCGCAGCTCGCCGCGCAGGCGCCACCAGCCCGGTTGCAGCCAGCGCGTCAGCGAACCCTCCAGCTGCTGCGCCAGGGCCAATGCGGCCTGCGCATCCACCTCGCCCAGTTTGTCGCGCCAGTTGGTGGTGGCCTGCGCGGCCCTGTGCACGGCCTCACGCTGTTTTTCCAGCGCATCGCTCACCTGCTGCAATGCCGCCGCCTGCGAGGAGCCTGCCTCCAGCAACTGCAGCTGCGCGGCCATGCCGTTGTCCAGCAACCAGCGTGCATGCTCGGCCAACTCCAATGCCTGCGCCGGGCTCAGTTCCGGTTTGATCAGGCCAGCGCTGTCCTCCAGCACCGGGTCCAGCTGTTCAAGCAAGGCCTCGCAATCGTCCACCAACTGCTGCACGCGGCCGAAGGCACGTTCATCGGCCACCAACGCAGCGGACAGCTGCGCGAACGGATGCGCCGCCAGGCTGTCGATGCCGAAGCGCTCCTGCAGGCTGCGCTGCACGCGCAAGGCCAGCTCCCGCTGGCGGTCCCAGGCGGCCAGTGTCGGCAACAGTTCCCGTCGCGCCGGATCCAGTTCCGGCATGGCCGGCAGTTCGGCCATGCGCCGTACCAACTGGCGCACGCTGGTGCCCAGCGGCTCCGGCGCCGACGACATGGCCTGCTCGAACGCGTCGACACGCGCCTGCAGGTGTTGCAGCCGCTCCAGCACCGCATCGCGCTGCCGGGTCAGCGGCTCGCTGTTGTGCGGCTGGGCGACCCAGCGTTCATAGCAGCCACGCAGGTCAGCGATGAAGGCCTTCTTGTCGGCCTGCGAGTCGTGGATGAGGCAGCACAGCGGATCCAGGCCGGCCTGCTTGAGGCGATGGAACACCACGTCGAGCGCCGCGCGCTTCTCGCAGACGAAAAGCACGCGCTTGCCGCGGCCGGCGTAATCGGCAATCAGGTTGGTGATGGTCTGCGACTTGCCGGTGCCGGGTGGCCCCTGGATGATGAAACTGCGTTGGCTGCGCGCCAGGCCCACCGCGGCTCCCTGGGTGGCATCGGAGGCGATGACATTCCATTGTTCGCGCAGTGGCAGCGCTTCGGCAGGCGCGTTGTCCACGGCACGCGGTTCGATCGAGAACACGCGGTCGAAGGCCGGATTGTCATTGCCGGCTTCCAGCAGCTGCGTGTAGTCACGCACCAGTGACATCTTCTTGTAGTTGAAGTTGGCCAGCGTCACCTGGGCCAGGTCCAGGTCCCAGGCATAGCGGTGCCCTTCGGCTTCCTGCAGCGCGTAACCCACGCGCTCGGCATCGACGGCGGCATCGACCATGCGTGCATGGCGCGGACCCGCGCTGGGGGCGGCACCGGCCTCGAAACGCTGCGGCAGCGCACTCGGCCGCACCCAGCGTTCGAACAGCGCCTGGCCGAGCGGGCGATAGTCTTCGCGTTCGTAACTGTAGTCTGGCAGGTGCGCGCCGGACATGCGGTTCACACGTCCGCTGGGACGGCGGCGCTGGAACTGCTGCAGGCGCTGCAGCGCCTTCTGCCGCACCAGCTTGATCTGCGCCTTCTCCAGCAAACGCAGCTCCACCGACGGCTCGGTACGGCGGATCTGAGCCAGCAGGTCGGCATGGATCTGCGCGATGCTGGTCTTCTGCAGGTCCACCGTTTCCGGCAGTTGGATGTCATAGAGCTGGCGCAGCTGGTGGCGCAGCACCGGGTTGAACTCGGCCTCGCCGTCCTCGGCTTGCAACACGTACTGGTCGCGCACGCCCTTGCGCTTGACCAGGTCCACCGGCAGCCACAGCAATGGCGTGGTGATGCGCTCCTCGGGGAATTCCTTGAGGTTGTGCCAACGCAGGAAGGCGACCACCAGGCGCAGGTTGCTGAAGCCGTACTCGGCGCGGTCGCGGCGTGTTTCCTGGATCAGTTTGTCCAGTGCCGCGGGCAGGAAGGGCTGGTCGTCGAAGCGCAGCCAACGCTGCAGGTCCACCGCCTTGCCCGCGCCCAGTTCCGCCGCGAAGGGCCCGCCCCAGGTGCAGATGTGCTCGGGCCGGATGCTTTCCACCTGCAGCATCAGCGGCACGCTGGAGACGGTGATGTTGACCGAGCCGGCGGTGGGCCGGAAGAACAGCAAGCGGTTGCGCCGAGACAGGTCGAACAAGCGGTCGCGCAGATGCGACAGCACCGCGCCACGACGCGACGACAGGCCGCTGACGCCGGACAGGGCACGCGCCACATCCAGCACTTCCGGCTGCTCACGCCAGGTGCGCAGGCGCGTGGCCAGACCATTCAACTCGGTGCCACGGTCATGCCGGTTGAGCGCGGTCATCTCGACGATGACGCTGGCCACCACCGGATGCAGCCGCGGTGCCAGCACGAACAGGTTCTCGCGGTTGCCGGCGAAGCTGCGCAGGTCATCGACGTCATCGAAGTCCAGGCCGCAGGCCAGCGCGGCCAGCAACATGCCCAGTTGGAAGATGTCGGTCAGCTCGTCATGCTGCCCCAGTGCCAGCTCCCAGCTGCGATAGCCCGGCAGGTAGACCGGCTGCTCAATCGGCGCGTCCGGATCCGCCTGCACCGCCAGGTCATCCACGCGCTCGCGACCATCGGCATCATGCGCCAAGCGCAATGTGCCGACGATGTTGAGGGTGGAAGTCGCGCTGGGCTGCACCCGGTTCATGACAGCCGCACTGGCCCTGCTCGCGGCCTGGCCGCCGGCATTGCGCAGGGCCAGCGCACCGGCAGCGTCCAACAGGATCGCATCGGGCGAAAGCGCCGCCACGCGACCCGCGGCGTGCAACGCGGCTACCTGTGCGAACAGCGGCAGCACCAGCAGCAGCACGTCATCGGTGGCAAGCGCTGCACCGGCCTGTGCGTCGATCAAGCTGGCGAGGTTGCCCGAGGACGCCGGAGTTTCTTCGATCACGCTCATGCCTGCATCGCCCGTTCGGTGTTCTTCTTCAACTTGTCCAACTCACGTTTGCCCAGGCGCGCATCGCGTTTGAGGTTGACCTGCAGCGCCTGCGCGCTGCCCAAGGCATGGGCCAGCATGCTTGCGCGCAGCAGTGCAGCGTCCTGTGCGTCGTTGTCGACCAGCGCAAGATCAAGCATCAGCGCATTGAGGTAGGCGCGCACGCTGTCATCCAGTTTCATCTGCGCAATCGCCTGCGCCGTAACCGCCGCTTCGTCCGGGTTCCAGTCCGGGAACAGCTGCCGTACCTGGTTGAGCACCAGCGCGCTGCGCAATGCCGGCTCCTCGAGGAAGTGTGTCAGGAAGCCACGCGTCAGTTGCTGCAACCTTATCTGGTCGAGCAAATCCAGCGCCTCCAATGACAGGCTTCCGCAGAGCTTTTCGGCAATCCACTCAGCCTGCTGCTCGGCCCCCTGCCACCACAGCTCCAGCGCGCGGGCACGGATGAAGGTTTCCGGATGGCTGCGCATGCTGCTGGCCTGTTTTTCGCCGGCGTCCACTTCCGCTGCCTGCCGCAGGTAGGCCGCCGGATCAGGGTTGGCGATGCCGGTCTGGACCTTCAGCAAGGTACTCACCGCCGGGCCCGGGGCAGCGGCTGCCAACGCGCCGCCGCGATCAGCAAACAGTTCGGTATGCAGTGCGAACCGGCGCAGGGTCTCGGCATGGCTGGCCGTGGCCTGCGCCGATGCCAGCGCGTCATTGAGGATGCGGTCGGCAACATGGAAGTCGCCGCCCTCCAGCGACCACAGCACGTAGTGCGCCAGCTCGTGGCCAAACAGGGCCAGCCGTTCGTCCTCGCCCAGCCGCTCCAGCACCGGCCCCTGCAACACCACATGGACCTCGCCCGGCACGAACAGCAGTGCGGCATTCATGACCTGGCCGCCGGCCTGGTACAGCGTGGCCGGCGCGTCCACGCCAAGCCGCTGCATCGCCAACTGCAGACTGGCGTGGATTTCGGGATGGGCCTGGGCTTCCAGCCGGTAGGTGTCACGCAACAAGTCTGCACGGACCTGGGCGAGGTGCTCGTCGCGGATCTTCTGCGATGCCGCCCAGCGCCAGACATCGGGCTCGTGCTGCTTCAGGTACGTCACCAGTTGGCGGTGGTAATCGAGCGGCGCCAATGCAGGCCGTTCCCTGGGTGTGACATCCATGCGGGGTTTCCGTGCGTATCCAGAGCAGGGAGTTTAGGAGATTCATGCAAGGCGGGCCGACCGAACGCTGCGGCCGGGCATGTCGCCTGTGTCGATCCATCCGTGTGTGCTGTCCCGATGCGCGGAAACAGCCGATTCCGCAGGAACCTTCGTGGCTGGAGAAGTTCCCCGTTCTTCACCTTAATTTATGTACTGGTCAGTTTGATATTCAGGGTGGATTCCGTCGGCTAACGGATAATTCACAACTGTCGAACGGCCACCCATTCAGGCCGTACCGATCAAGACCAATAACGAGGTAATGCCGAAATGAAGACTTCTTTGATCGCTCTGGGCCTGCTGGCCGCCCTGCCGTTCGCCGCTTCGGCTGCCGATGGCCTGTCCTACAACTATGTGGAAGGCGGCTATGTGAATACCGATGCCAAGGGCGGCGACGCCGATGGTTGGGCGCTGAAGGGCTCGGTTGCGGTGCACCCGAACTTCCATGTGTTCGGTGAGTACAACGCGCAGGAAACCGACAAGTTCAAGGCTGATGTCGACCAGTGGCGCCTGGGTGTTGGCTACAACTACACCGTGGCCCCGAACACCGACCTGCTGGCCCGTGCGGCCTACCAGAAGCTGGATTTGGAGTACGGCCCGAAGTTCAACGGCTACAGCGCTGAAGTCGGCGTGCGTACCGCCTTCACCCCGAACTTCGAAGGCTATGCCCTGGCCGGTTACGAGGACTACAGCAAGAAGCGTGGCTACAACCCGGATGGCGAGTTCTACGGCCGCGTCGGCGCCACCGGCAAGTTCAACGCGAACTGGGGCCTGACCGGCGAAGTGAAGCTGGCCAAGGCTGGCGACAAGGAATGGTTCGTCGGCCCGCGCTTCACCTGGTAAGCGACAAGCGACAAGTAGTGGTGTTGTATGGCGCGTGACCTCTCTCCCACGCGCCGCTGGAAGCCCGGTCCTCCCCCGACCGGGCTTCTTTTTTGGGCGGCGTCCGGGTTTTTGTAGTGCCGAGCCATGCTCGGCAGAAGCCTTACCAGCCAACTCCAAAGCTACCCCTCCCCAACCCTCCCCTTGGCTGCGCCAAAGGGAGGGAGCGTAGTGCCGAACCAGGCTCGGCAGGGGGTCCATCGGTAAAGCCACTGCCGAGCATGGCTCGGCACTACAAAACAAAAAGCCCGGCATTGCCGGGCTTCTTCTTTGATCGTCGCGCATCCTTACTTGAACAGCGTGTCCGGGTATTCCGGTTTCTGCTCACGGGCCAGCAGCTGCTGCAGGCCTTCGGAGGGGCTCAGTTCGCCGTGCAGTACCGACTGCACCGCCTTGGAGATCGGCAGGTCGATGCCGTGGCGATCGGCCTGACGCATGACTTCATCGGCGGTCTGCACCGATTCCACCACCTGGCCGATTTCCTTCACAGCATCCGGCAGGCTCTGGCCGCGGCCGAGTGCCAGACCCAGACGGCGGTTGCGCGACAGGTCGCCGGTGCTGGTCAGCACCAGATCGCCGAGACCAGCCAGGCCCATCAGGGTTTCCGGCTTGCCACCAATGGCGGCTGCCAGCCGCAGCATCTCGTTGAGGCCACGGGTGATCAGGCCGGCACGGGCGTTCAGGCCCAGCTGCATGCCATCGGCCACGCCGGTGGCCACCGCCAGCACGTTCTTCATCGCCCCGCCCAGCTCGGCGCCGACCATGTCGTCGCCGGTATAGGCGCGGAATGCCGGGCCGTGCATCGCATCGGCCACCTGCTGGGCGAATGCCTCGTCATCACCGTGCACGGTAATGGCGGTGGGCAGGCCCAGGGTGACCTCCTTGGCGAAGGACGGGCCAGTGACGACGGCCAACGGCACGTCCGGGCCCAGCACTTCACGCGCTACTTCATGCAGGAAACGGCCCGAGCCGGGCTCGAAGCCCTTGGTTGCCCAGGCCACGCCTGCCCCGGCCGGCCGCAGCGGCGCCAGCGCGCGCACGGTTTCAGCAAAGGCATGCGAAGGCACCACCACCAGGATCCAGGCCGCACCTTCAACGGTGGCAGCCAGGTCGGTGCTGGCGCGCAGGGATTCTGGCAAGGGAATCCCCGGCAGATACCGGGGATTCTCATGACGCTGATCAATCGCCTCGACTACCGCTGCATCACGTCCCCACAGCACGGTCCGGGAACCGTGCCGGGCCAACAGGGTGGCCAGCGCGGTGCCCCAGGAGCCCGCGCCAAGAACGGCGATCTTTTCCGCGTCGTTCGTACTCATACTGGAACGCAGACGCCGATCAGGCGTTGCCAGCCGGCTCGGAGTCGGCCAGCGAGGCTTCGCCCTGCTGCTGACGCTGACGCAGGGTCTCGGCGTACAGGCCTTCGAAGTTGATCGGCTGCAGGTAGAACGGCGGGAAGCCGCCGGCCTGGATCAGGTCCGACACCATCGAACGCACGTACGGGAACAGGATGTTCGGGCACTGGGTGCCGAGCAGCACGTCGATCGCCTGCGGTTCCAGGCCGATCAGGCCGAACACGCCAGCCTGCTCAACTTCGGCCACATAGGCGGTCTTGTCACCGGCCTTGCAGGTCAGGGTCACGCCCAGCACCACTTCGAAAGCGGTTTCCGACAGGCGCTGCACCTTCTGGTTCAGGTTCAGCTGCAGGTCCGGCTGCACGTTCTCGTTGAAGATGACCGGGGAGTTCGGCGACTCGAACGAAACGTCCTTGACGTAGATCTTCTCGATGGTGAAAGCCGGGCCGTTGGCGGATTCGTCGGCCGGGACTACGCCGTTGGTGTTCTCTTCGGACATTGCTCAAGACTCCAGAACAGATTGTTCATTGAATGGGATTAGTACAAGACCAGCGATGGGGGCGGTTCTTCCCCTACACAAGCCCTTGCTGAAAATTTGCTGACTCAGTTGCGGCCCTTGACCAGCAACAGGTCTGCCGCCTGCCATGCCGGCAGGCCGCCGTCGAGCACATAAACCTGCTCGTAACCGGCTTTTTTCAGTGCTTTGGCGGCCGTAGCCGAGGCATTGCCGGTACGGCACAGCAGCACCACCGGGCTCTGCTTGGCGTTGGCCAGCAGTTTGTGCGCGGGGGTCAACTGCGCCGGCTGCACATTGCGGCTACCGGCAATATGGCCCTTCTCGAAGTCGGCAGCGGCCGACAGATCGATCACGGTCGCACCGCCGGCATTGATCATATGGGTCAATTCGGACGGCTTGAGCGATTTGTAGCCGCGGAACAGGCGTGCGACCTCGGTGGCGATGATGGCCACGGTCAGGCCGGCCAGGGCCAGCGACAGCATCGGATTTCGGCCGGCGAAGGCCAGCAACTCTTCGTAATTCACTCAGGTCACGGGTCGATAAGCGGGCAGGGATTGTCGCACAGCCGGTGAAAATGCAGCCAATGCCTCATTGTCCCTGCCAAAGATCCGGCAAACCGGCGGCCTGCCACCAGCGCTTGGCTTCCGGGTCCCAACGCCAGCGCTCATTCACCATGACCAGACGTTCGGCCTGGGTATTGCGGTTGATCACGCCCATTTCGACCCGCCGCTCGATGCTGCCATCGGCCCCCACACCGGCCGAACGCTCACGGTAGCTGGACACCTGCAGCTGCCGGTAGCGCTCGCGCTGCAGGTCGGTCAGCGGGTGCTGCTGCAGGTACAGCGGGTCGATGAAGCCTTCCGCCTTCTCGAAGTCGCCCCAGCGCACCGCCGCCACATAGGCATCCTGGGTGGGCACCAGCTTGTTGCGCTGCGACCGGCTCGGCCCTTCCGCCTGCACGCCGCCGGCGACCAGCAACAGGGCGATGACAACAGACTGGAACAGGTTTCGGTACATGCAGGCCCCCTTCGGTGATGGCCGATCTTAGCCTTTGCCGAGGGCGACGAAGCGTCCCTCGAACTCGGCCGCGCCGCCCTCGATCGCCGCGCGTACCGTCACCCGGGCACGGCCGCGCTTGGTGAACAGGGTCAGGAAGTCGTCCCAGTCCTGTTCCGGTGCCAGCCGCGCGGTCGCCAGCAGATCGCCGTACACCGGCGCGCGGTAGCGGATGTTGCTGTCGGCCACGTAGACCTCGGCCTGTTTGCCGGCCAGTCCAAGGCGCATGCTGACCAGCGCCCACCCCGACAGGGTCATCACCGAGGCCAGGCTGCCGCCAAAGGCATTGCCCTTGTCGTTGACGTTGACGTCCAACGGCGCCTGCATGCGCAGCACGCCGTTGTCGTAACCGGCGATGCGGATTCCCATCGCCGCAACCGGCGGCATTGCCACGAGCGTGTGCTGGAGCTGTTCCAGCAACACGGTTTCATCAATATGTTCGGACATGAAATCGGACGAAAAACGGAAAGCGCCCGCATAATGCATGGAATGAACCGCCCCGCCTATGTGCCAGCCGACACGGTCTGGCATCTCATCTCGATGCGCCCGCAAGGGCAGCACGACACCTTGCGCAGCGCCGCTGCGCGTTTGGGTGCACGTACCGTGGCGTTGTCGCCCTGGCGCCTGCAGATGCGTACCGATGAGGCAACGCGCGAGCAGCTGGCGGCAGCGCGCGCCTGCGACCGACTGGTGTTCACCAGCCCTGCCGCCGCCGAAGCCGCTGCACGCCTGTTGCCCTTGGCCGAGCTGCGTGCCGGCAGCGTGGTCGCCGTGGGCGAAGGCACGGCGCGCGCCTTGCGTCGGCGTGGCGCGGTGAACGTGCAGGCCCCGACCCGGATGGACAGCGAGGGCCTGCTGGCCCTGCCTGCCATGCAGCACCTGCAGGGACTGCGTGTGGCCCTGGTCACTGCTCCCGGCGGTCGCGGCGTGATTGCCGCACAGGTACGCGAACGCGGTGCCACCCTGCAGCGGATCGATGTCTACGAGCGGCTGCCATTGCCGGTCAGCAAGGCCACCATCGCCCGCTTGCAGGCACTGCCGCAGCCGTATGTCGTGGCGATCAGCAGTGGCGAGGCACTGCAGACGGTGCTGCCCTACCTGCCGCCAGCGTTGCTGCAGCAATGGCAGGACGCTGCGGCGGTCGCCGCCAGCGCACGCCTGGCCACGCTTGCGGCCGAACTTGGTTTCCGCAACATCAGCGTTGCCGCCGGGCCCTTGCCCGGGCAATTGGCCAGCGCCGCCCACGCAGCGGTTTTCCCGGCCGCAGGCTGAGTGCACGCGCAGAGGCGACTTGCAGGCCTGCAGCGCGCGGGCGATGCTTTGCCGGCACCAACAGCGTGGTCACCCTTGTGTCGTGGCCATGCCCGCCAAGGATGTTGCCCCCGATGAATGAAGACGTCGCACCCGCTCAACCGCGCCGCCCGCTGCGCTGGCTCCTGCCGCTGATCGCCATCGCCGCGCTGGGCGCGGCCGGCTGGTTTGGCTGGCACAGCTGGCAGACCCGCCAGCAGCAGGCAGCGCTGGCCCGCGACAGTGCCAGTCAGCAGTTGAGCGCCTTGCAACAGGGGCTGGAAGCCCTGCGCCGCGACCAGCGCGCCAACGCCCGCAGCATCCAGGATGCCGCCGCCACCAACCGCGTGCTGCGCGATGAAGTGCTGGGGCTGAGCCAGCGCAATGCGCTGCTGGAAGAAAACCTCGCCCAACTGGCCGACAGTTCACGCCAGGGCGCGCAGGCCGTGCGCCGCGAAGAGGCGGAACTGCTGCTCAACCAGGCCCAGCAACGGCTGACCTTTGCCGGTGACCTGGACGGCGCCCGTCGCCTGTATGCATTGGCCGCCAACGCACTGGAAGGCATCGACAGCCCCGACTACCTCAACCTGCGCCAGGCGCTGATCCAGGAGCGCAATGCGCTGGATGCGTTGGGCCCGGGCGTACGCGCCCGCACCGCTGCCCAGCTCGAGCAGTGGTCCAGCGAACTGGAACGCCTGCCCGAGCACCTGCAGCTGCCCGCCGACACCCGGCAGCCATGGTGGCAGCAGATGCTGTCGCCGCTGGTGCAGATCCGCCCCGCCGACGGCAAGGTACTGGTTGCCCGTTCCGAGCGCATCGCCGCCAATGACTCGCTGCAGATCGAGCTGAGCCTGGCCCGCGCCGCCCTTGAGCGCGGTGATGACAAGGCCTGGCAGCAGGCACTGGACCGTGCCGACGGGTGGCTGCAGCGGCTGTGGCCGGATTCACCGCAACGCCAGCAGCGCCGCAACGAACTGCGACAGATGCGTGGCGTGGAACTGCGCCCCAACCTGCCCGAACTCGGCAGCACCCTGCAGCAACTGCGCAACACGCGCGCCGCCAAGGACGCACCATGAAGGCTTTCCGTTCCCTGCTGCTGGTCCTGCTGGTCGCCGCCATCGGCATCTTCGGCGCGCAATGGCTGGGCCAGGATTCGGTACGCGCCCTGGGCGAAGTCATCGTCCGCGCCGGCGACCATGATTACATCGCCACCTTACCGCAGGCCGCACTGGCGGTACTGATCGCCGCACTGCTGGTTTGGCTGCTGTGGTCACTGATCAGCACACCGTTCCGGGCCTGGGCCCGGCACCGCCGCAAGCAGGGGCGCGCGCGCCTGATCGATGGCCTGCAGGCACTGGACAACGGCCAATGGCAACGCGCCGAGAAACTGCTGCAGAGCGCCGCGACCGAGAAAGCCGTACGCCCGATCGCCCTGGTTGCGGCCATGCGCGCAGCCGAAGCACGCGAGGACAACAGCAGCGCCGGCCAACATCTGCAACAGCTGGCCGAAGCCGACCCACACCTGCACGCCCTGCACAGCGCCGAGCGCTGGCTGCAGCTGGACAAGCCACTGGAAGCGATCAACGCGCTGGACCTGCCTGCCCTGCAGCCGCTGCCGCCGCGCGGCCTGTGGCTGCGTACCGAGGCATTGCAGCGCGCCGGTCGCGCCGAAGAGGCTTACGGCCAGCTCGGCGCGCTGCGCCAGCAGCAGGTGTTGCCACCGAACGCTGTCGCCGAACTGGAAACAACGCTCGCCCTGCAGATGCTCGACGAGGCCAGCGACGTCAATACGCTGGCTGCACGCTGGGAAGTGCTGCCCAAATCACTGCGGGTCAGCGCGCAGGCGGTGGCCCACTATGCGCAGCGCGCGGTCGCCCTGAACTGGACCGACGTTGCCCTGCGCAGTATCGAACAGACCCTGGACAGCCACTGGGACGAAGCCCTGGTCGCCTTGTACACGCAGCTGCCGGTGGAGAAATTCGATTCGCGCCGCGCCAGTGCACAACGCTGGCTGCAGTCGCATCCCAACAGCCCTGCTTTGCTGCTGGGTCTGGCCCGTCTGGCCGTTGGCCAGGGCCAATGGTCGCAGGCCGAGGAATTCCTGCACAGGGCCATCGCCCAGGATGCCGGCGCCGACGCCTGGGAGGCCCTGGGCGAGGTGTTTGCCGCACAGGATGAGCAGGCGCTGGCCAGCCAGTGCCTGCTCAATGCGGTGCGCCAGCGCCGCGGCCAGCCCGTACAGTCGATCCAACGCCGCAACCTGCACCAGCAGATCCAGGACCAGGCGGTGGCTGAAGAACGCGATGCGCATGGCTTTCCGCGTTTGCCGGGCTGAGTCTCTGCAAGCCCACCCTCGACGCTTTTCGTAACGAGCCGTAATGAACATACCCCCGGACATCCATGCGCGCGTGGTCGCGTTGACCGACGCCATCCTCAACGCCTGCGAAGATGGCGAAGAAGAGGCCAGTGCATCGCTGTATGCACAGCTGCACGCCTACTGCGATTCAATCGCTGCTGCAGGCCGCGACCATCCCTTCCTCTGGGAAACGCTGGCCGACTTCACCGGCGATGACCATGTCGCCATCGCACACTACAAGCACGCACTGATGCTTGCCAACGCAGCGCAGGCGATCAACTACGAAGCTTCGATCGGCCTGGCACTGGCCGAACGTCTTTCCAACCTGGGCGATATCGCCGCCGCCCAGGACCATGCACGGCGCGCAGATGCACTGGCGCAACATACGGACGACCTGCCGCTGCGCCAAGCCATCAGCCAGTTCCTGCTGGACCACTCACAGACGTCCAGCGAAGACTGACCGCTCCACGCCGGCACCCATATGCGCGCCGGCGTGATTGCGGCCGTCAGCTAGTCACGGCGATAGGGATAGCGCGGCAAGCGCGCCAGGAACGCCGTGGATACGCCGCGATATACCGCCAGGCTCACATCGATCTTCCTGGGCTTGAGTATCTGCATGCCGATCAGGCCCCACAGCAGCATCACCAGGAACGTCAGTATCCCCAGGCCGACCACCCATCCACTGTCGAACAGGAAACAGCCAAACAGCGGTACCGCCGAGCACCACGCCATCAGCATGAAATTCAGCCGCCGCTTGCGATGCGCCGAACACAGGCCGACGTTGTGCACCGCCGTCTTGCGCACCGCCAGTGCGGCAATCAGATAGACCAGGAAGTGCAGCAGGATCAGCAGGTACATCCACGGCGAATGCCAGTAGAACTTGCGCTGGCGGTACTCCAGCGCCGGCTTCCCGCATTTGACGCAGTAGCGCGGCAGATCGCTATGCGGCAACGCCAGCAGCTCGTCACCATCGCGCCAACAAGTACTGTTGTCCGGGCTGCTGTTGGCCAGCGGTGGCGGCAAGGCCTCCGGCGCCGCATATGGGTTGAACTCATCCATTGATTGCATCCCCTGTGAAATTCCAGCGGGCCGCCTCCCGAGCGACCCGCACCTGCGCCGTTGGCGTGGCAGTGAAGTATGCGGCAAGCCCGCTCCCTGGAATGCGGCCGGCGAAACCCTCCAGTCGCCGGGGTTTTCCCGCTTGTACCGCTCAGCGCTTGGCCGATGGCGAATCCGCGTCACTGGCAGCGGCGGCATCTGCGGCCGCTGCAGCCGCATCTGCCGCGACCCGGGCCATGGCTTCCGCGGCCTCCCGCGAAACAGGTCCTGCTGCCGTCTCCTTGGCCGGTGGTGGTGCATTCGCGTCCACCGCCATCGTGTTGACCGCGCTTCTGTCCGCGATCAGCTGCAACTGCTGTGCAATTTCGGCAATGTACTGGCGACGCGCATGCTCGTGATCCGGGCCGGCCAGCAATCGTCCAGGCAGCGGCTGCAGGCGCTCGAAGCGCGTCCGTGCCGCGTCGAAACGGGATAGCCTGCGCTCCCATTCGCCCAGCAGCATCTGGCAATACAGCCATGCTTCATCCTGATCGGCGGCGGCACGCGCATCCGGACATTGCTGCGCGACGGCCGCCGACGCGGCCTGTACATAGCGCGGATACTGCCCGGGCGAGGCCTGCCAGGTGGCACGCTGCAGGACTCCGGCACGGTCCCGCAACGGCGCATCGACCGCTTCGAACAAGCGCGCCAGCATCCAATAGCTGGTTTCGTGGCCACGCATACGCTGGTAGTCGTCACTTTCGACCACGGCGGTCAGGCGCTTGATCTCGTCAGCGCTGTAATCGTCCTTGTAGATGACGAAACCATTGCCCGGGCAGGACACCAGTGGCCACGGCGATTGGATGGCGCCATGCAGGCGTCCATCGAGGAAGTGGCCGAAGGCCGTGCCCGAGCCCATTTCCTCCGCGCTGAAACGCTCGCCACCAATCGGGCAGACGTGTTCTACCTTCATGAAGGTCATGGCAGCGGCAGGCGCCGCCACACCTGACAACAGCACGGCCAAACCAATCGCGATGCGCTTCATGCCCTGCCCCCCGTCCTTTGGTGAGCAGACAATAGGGGGGCCGGGCCGGGCCCTGCAAGGGCCCTGTAGTGCCAACCCATGGTCGGCAAGGGGCATTACCGGGAACGCCCCTGCCGAGCATGGCTCGGCACTACAAACGGCGCATCAACGCTCGACGATGGCGACCACGCCCATGCCGCCGGCGGTGCAGATCGATACCAACGCACGACCGCCACCGCGGGCAGCCAACTCCTTGGCCACGGTGCCGATGATGCGGGCGCCGGTTGCAGCGAACGGGTGGCCGGTGGCCAGCGAAGAGCCCAGCGGGTTGATCTTGGCCGGGTCGATGCGGCCCAGCGCTGCATCCAGGCCCAGGCGATTGCGGCAGTAGTCCTCGCTTTCCCAGGCGCTCAGCGTGCACAGCACCTGCGCGGCGAAGGCTTCGTGGATTTCGTAGATATCGAAATCCTGCAGGGTCAGACCATTGCGCTTGAGCATTTCCGGCACGGCGGTGGTCGGCGCCATCAGCAGGCCTTCGCCATGCACGAAGTCCACTGCCGAAACCTGCGAATCACGCAGATAGGCCAGCGGCTCATGGCCGTGTGCACGTGCCCACTCTTCACTGGCCAGCAGCACCGCAGCGGCGCCGTCGGTCAACGGGGTGGAGTTGGCGGCGGTCAGGGTGCCGCGGCCAGAGGCCTTGTCGAAGGCCGGCTTCAAGGTGGCCAGCTTTTCCAGCGAGGTATCCGGACGCAGGATGTTGTCGCGCTCGACGCCGCGGAACGGCGCGATCAGGTCACTGAAGAAACCGCGCTCGTAAGCGGCAGCCAGCTTCTTGTGCGAAGACACCGCCCAGGCGTCCTGTGCTTCACGCGAGATGTTCCATTCCTTGGCCATGTCCTCGCAATGGTCGCCCATGCTCTTGCCGGTACGCGGCTCGGCCACGCCCGGGAACTCGGGCTTGAGCTCGGAGAACTTGAAGCCCTTGAGCAGGGTGCGGATCTTGTCGCCGGTGCTCTTGGCGCGGTTGGCCGCCAGCAGGCGCGCACGCAACTTCTTGCCATAGACGATCGGCACGTCGGAGGTGGTATCGGAACCACCGCCGATGCCGGATTCGATCTGCCCCAGGGCGATCTTGTTGGCAACGGTGATGATGCTGTCCAACGAGGTACCACAGGCACGTTGCAGGGTGATGCCCGGGGTCAGCGGCGACAGCCCGGACGACAGTGCAGCCTCGCGGCCCAGGTTCCAGTCGCTGGGATGCTTGATCACCGCGCCCATCGCCACTTCGCCCAACTGCTGGCCATGCAGGCCGAACCGTTCAACAAGCGCCCCAAGCGTACGGACCGACATGCCGAGATTGCCAACGTCCGAATAAGCAGTGTTCTGACGGCAGAACGGAATGCGGACACCACCGAGGATGGCGACGGGTCGAGCGCTGGGCATGCGGGTACCTGACATGGGAAAGAGTGTTCAAAGTGGCCTGCACGCGATAGCAGGCATAATGGTGTTGAGTGTAGCTTCGAGGCCGTGATGGGCCAACCGCGAATCATGAGCAATTCAAACCCCGACGTGAACGCCCTTGGCGTAGTGGCATTGGAACTGGCTGGCGGCGAGCAGCCCGGCAAGGCAGCCCTGGGCTCCGAGCAGGCTGGTGAGCTGGCTGCGCTGATCGGCCGCGACCTGACCAAGCTGGTGCCGCAGGTCAGCGAACTTGATCTGGTGTTCGCCGCGGCGCATTTCGACCCGGCCGAAGTCCTGCGCCCCGGCCTGCCCATTCATCGACGCCTGGAAGAGCTGCAGATGCGCGCGCCCGGCCGCAACCAGGGTGCGCGCCTGCTGGCGTTTGGCGCCGATGCCAATGGCGAGGTCCCACTGCCGCTGCAGGCCGACCCAGCACTGACCGGCGGTGCGCTGCGGCTGCTGCCGTTCGTGCTGGCCGGTGGTGAACCGGCGCTGCGCCATGAAGTGCGCGATGCGCTGGAAGAGGTGTTGCTGGCCAATGGCATGGCGCAACCGGACACCGCGCTGCTGGCCCAGAACAGCTTTGCCGCGCAGATAGAACATGCGCGCTATTTCACCGTCAACGACCTGGCCGCGATGATGGCCATGCAGTACGACAACCAGGGCCTGGCGGATCTGTGGCCACTACTGGAAACGGCGATGTTCGCGCCCAACGAAGAACAATGGCTGGACGCCGCACCCGAGCCGCTGCTGCGTTATGTCGGCGGCGAAGTGCGGATGGCCTTGTTCGATCCGGCAGGTTGGTGTGCGCATTACGCGCAGGACAAGAATGACTGCGACCGCCTGCAGCGCGTGTACGAGCAGTACATGATGCGCCAGCGGCAGATGGCCGCGGTGTTGGAGGCGCATGGCATCGACGTGCTGTATGTGCACGTGCATGCCGGCCAGGATGCAAAGGCGCTGCTGGCGCATTGAGTGTGCGCTGGTGAATACAGAGAGGCCGCGCAAGCGGCCTTTCTGTTTTGAAGCGGGGTGAAGCAAAAGCAAGAGCACCCCTCCCCAACCCTCCCCTGCGCGTTGCGCAAGGGAGGGGGCCGTGCATGCAGCAAGTTGATGTCCGCCGCGACCTGCCCCCTCCCTTTGCCGAAGGCAAGGGGAGGGTTGGGGAGGGGTGCTGTTGCTGCTGCCTTTTGTCTTGCCTCGGTCTTCCGACCGGAAAGCTCAGCGGCTGGTCAATTTGATAGCGCTGAGTGGAGAGCAGGTGCGAAGGTGAAGGCCAAAGCCGAAGCTAGAGCCAAAGCCAAAGCACCTCTCCCCAACCCTCCCCTTCGCTGCGCGAAAGGGAGGGAGACCGTCACTGCACCTTGGTGATCACCGCACAGGCCAGGCGTGCGCCGGCGTTGCCGGTCGGCTGGGTCTTGTAGTCGTCCGGGTCGGCGTGGACGATCAGGCCGCGGCCGACGATATCGAAACCATCACCCACGCCGACATTGACGTTGCTCGCCACCGGGCCGTCGATATGCGCGTTGCCCTGCGCGTCGGCCTTGATGTTGGGCATGTCGCCGCCGTGATGCATCGCCGCGCTGATGCTGCCATGCTCGCTGCTGCCCGGATTGAAATGGCCGCCGGCGCTGGTGCCGTCCGGTGCGCTGCAATCGCCCTTCTCGTGGATGTGGAAGCCGTGTTCGCTGTCTGGCTTCAGGCCGGTGATATCGCCGCTGGCGCGCAGCTGGCCGTCAACCAGGCTGAAATTGATGGTGCCGGCGACCGTGCTGTCCTTGGTCGGCTGCAACTGTGCGGTTGCGATCGGCTTGGCCATTTCCGGCGGTGCCGCCGGGTCGGCAGCAGGCGCGGTTGCCGCCGGCGCTGCAACGGTATCGGCCGGTGCCGCATCGGGCTCTGCGCCCTTGTTGCAGGCGGTCAGCGCCAGGGCGCTGACGAGGAACAGGCTGGTGTGGATCAGTCGCATCTGGGTAACTCCCTTGCTGGTCTGGATCGAATCGGGATGGGCGGACGCAATGGGCCCGCTCAGCGCACCACGCGGATCACCGCGCAGGCGACACGCGCGCCGGCATTGCCGGCCGGTTGGCTGCGGTAATCGTCGGCCGACGCATGTACCACCAAGGCGCGCCCAGCGACGTCATTTGCAGCACCACCGCCGAGGGTAACGCCGCGAAGATGAACGTCCACGTTCGCCACGCCTTCAGCATTGGCCTGAAGATTGTCCATGTCACCGGCGTGGTGCGCGCCGGCACCGGCCCGGCCATGCTGCTGCATGGCCGGGTTGAAGTGACCGCCGGCGCTGCTCGCATCCATCGCGCTGCAGTCGCCCTTTTCATGCACATGGAAGGCCGCCTGCTGGCCGCGCGGCAAACCGCCGATCACCCCGGTGATATGCACACCACCGGCTTCCGGCACCAAGGCCAGACGGCCGCTGACCAGACTTGCCGAGGCCGGTGCCAGATTGGCTTCGGCCATCCTGGCGGTGCTGACCGTCGCCACCGGCGGCGGTGGCGGCTCGGGCTTGGTACGCGGGCTGGTGCCGCAGGCGGCAAGCAGCAAGGTGCTGGTGGCGGTGATCAGAAGCAGGCGCTGGCGCATGGGGAACTCCTTTGATTACGTGCCGACAAGGCTCACGGCCTGGCCTGGCAAGGTGTTGCTGTAAACAGGTCGTGCCAACGATGCCTGTTTGCGGCGCAGCGGTCGAGTGCGGGTTGCATTCAATCGGCTCCACCCAATACGGCAGTCGCACCCGCCCCCGCCGCTTCCACCTTCTGCAATGTGGCCCGAACATCGCGCAGCGCGCCTTCGTGCTGGTCACCATAGACTTCGCGCATGGCCGCCAGCGCCGCGCTGGCGTGCCGGTGGGCATTGATGCGTTCCCCCATTGCCAGTTCTGCCTCGGCCAAGCCACGCAGGACTTCCGCGGTGATGTGGTTGGCGCGGCCCAGGCTGCGATCTGCAATGGCAAGCAGGGCTTTCTGCTCGTCCCGCGATGCGCTGGCCTGTCCTGCTGCCAGCAGCCAGTTGGCGTGGTTGTGCCGTGCGACCACGGTGGATTGCGATTCCGGACCAAACCGGCGGGCGTTCCACTCCATGGTCGCGCGATAGTGTGGCCCCGCTTCCTGCACCTTGCCCTGTTCACGCAATGCGCTGCCCAACATGCCGCGCACACCGATGGGATAGCCGTTGTCTGGGCCATAGATGCGTTCGTAGGCGGACAGCAACTGCCGGAGCTCAGGCTCGGCACCGGCAAAATCGCGCATGCGCAGCCGTGTCGTCACCAGGTCACGTCGTGCCACCAGGGTCAGCGGATGATCCCGTCCGTTGATGCGTGTGCGCCGCTGCACCACGTCATCCATCAGGGCGATGGATTGGGCGTAATCACCGCTGGTGGACAGCAGGTTCGCATAGCGTTTGACCGCATCCAGTCGTTGCTGGTCATCCGCGGGGGCGATACGGATGAAGCCATCCAGCGCCTCCTTGGCCAGCGCCAGTGCTTCGGGCGCCTTTCCCTGCACGAAACGCACCCAGGACAGGCGTGACTGCATGTCGTAGGCCAGCCAGAGGTGAGCTGGATCGCCAGCACGCGCCCTGGCAATACCCTCATCCAATACCGCTTGCGCCTCGCTGTTCCTGTCGCTTGCCACATAGGCATCGCCCAGCACCTGCAATGCGCGCAGGCGTTGCAGCTCCATTACCCCGGGATGTTTGTCGGCCAGTTTGCGTATCGCTTCCAGGTGGTCGATGGCGCGCTCATATTCACCCAGCACGATCTGGTTGATGGCAATGATCAAGCGCATGTCCGCAAGCGTGTCCGGGTAGGCAGACAGATCCTGCGGTGCCCGCCGCGACGCATCGTCCAGTACCCGCAGCATCAAGGTCTTGTCCAGGTCCTCGGCCATGGCCGGGTCCATGCTGTCCAGCACCGATGCCAGAAAGCCGGAAGACACCTTGGCGCGCGCGGCTTCCTGGCGTGCTTCGCGCAGGGACCAGGCCGTGGCGACCAGGCCCGCCACCAGCACTGCGACGACAGCCGTTGCAGCCCCGACCATCAGCCGATTGCGGCGCACGAACTTGCGCAGCGACAGCAGGCCGGTGCGGCCTGCCGCCTGTGGCGGATAGTGGCGCAACCAACGACGCAGGTCTTCGAGCAACAATGATACCGACGCATAGCGCTCCGCTCGCTCGGTGCGCAGGGACTTGGTGGCAATCGCATCCAGGCCATCGCGCAATTCCCGCAGCAGCTGCGTCGGCTTGCTGCCGCGCGCGGCGGCAAGTTGCTGCTGCCGCTCCGGCGCGAGGCTGCGCAGGTGCTGGGATGGTGCCTGCAGCAAGGGCGCCTGCGGCCGCGCGCCGCAGGCCAGTTCGTAGAGGATCGCACCGAGTGAGTACACGTCGCTGCGCGCGTCGACATCACTGCCCGGCAGCGATTGCTCGGGGCTCATGTACCCCGGCGTGCCACCGCCGCCGCTGATCTCTGCACTCGCGGTTTCCATGGCGATGCCGAAATCGATGATCTTGGGCATCGCCTGCCCGTCAACGCTGCATACCAGCACATTGCCCGGCTTGAGGTCGCGATGGATCACGCCCTTCTGGTGTGCGTGCTGAACGCCTTCGGCGACCTTTACCAGCAATTCGATGCGTTCGCGCAGGCTCGATGCGTGCTGGTCGCACCAATCGGTGATGGCTTGGCCCTGGATGTATTCCATCACCAGGTAGGCGCGTCCCTCCGGGTCGATGCCGGCATCATGGATCTGCGCGATGGCTGGATGCTGCATCTGCGCCAGCAGCCGGCATTCGTACTCGAAATGCAGGTGACGACGTTCGCTCAATGCCTGCGAGCGCACCAGCTTCAGCGCGACCTCACGTTCATAGGCACCATCGGCGCGCTGCGCCAGATACACCTTGCCCATGCCGCCTGCGCCAATCATCCGCTGCACCGACCACGGCCCGAACCGGGTGCCTGCGGCGATGTCGGCCTCATCCACCTGCAGCAGCACTTCTGCCGCGCGTTGCAGTGGCTCGCGCAACCTTCGTGTCGCGTCCCCATCGGCAGCGAGCAACGCCAGCAGCTCCTGTCGCAACTCCGGGGCCTCGTCCGTCTGCGCATAGACGAAATCGATGCGTTCGCTTTCCGGAAGATCGGTCGCCTGGCTGAATAATTCGACCAGCCGGCGCCATGCCTCGGCACTCAACATGCGTCGGACCGCCGCGCCGGCAAGGCCAGCTGCTCATGGACCCGCGCGGGAGACGCCGCTGCAGCCCTGCAATGCACGCAGAAACAAGGGTTCATAAGCGCGTTCCCATCCGCCAACGCCACCGTCGGCTCCATGGGGAGCCGAGTATACATACCGCCCTTCGGCGGGCACCGAAGGAACTGGCACCTCAGCGGCGCCGGCTTGGCCCGAGTTTGCGGGTAACAGTGTTGCGCCCCAGTCCCAGCCGCGCTGCGGCGTCTGCACGGTGTCCGCCGGTAACGTCCAACGCCACCTCCAGCAGCACATTGTCCAGGCGCTCGCGTGCTTCGGCATGCAGGCCGTGGGCACCTTCGGCCAGACGCTGCCGCGCCCAGGCGGCCAGCGCGCGGTCCCAGTGCTGCGGCGCAACTGCCGCCGTGCTGGCTGCGGCGCGACCACCGCGGTTCAAGGCGGCCTGCACGTCCTCGGCCGATACGGTGTCGGCCACGGCCAGTGCTGCCAGCCGCCAGCAGACGTTTTCCAGCTCACGGACGTTGCCCGGCCATTGGTGCTCGCGCAGGGCTTTGACCGCGGCAACCGACAACCGCTTGGGCGGCATGTCGAGGCGGCGGGCGGCGTTGGCCAGGAAATTCTCGGCCAGCTGCGGCACATCGCCCAGGCGCTCGCGCAGGGGCGGCAGCAGCAGGCGCACCATGTCCAGGCGGTGCAGCAGGTCGGCGCGGAAGCGGCCTTGTTCGACCAGGGTTTCAAGATCCTGGTGGGTGGCCGCGACCACCCGCACGTCGACGCGGATCAGCTCGCGGCCGCCGACGCGGAAAAACTCGCCCTCGGCCAGTACGCGCAGCAACCGCGTCTGCAGGGCCAGCGGCATGTCGCCGATTTCATCCAGGAACAAGGTGCCGCCATCGGCCTGCTCGAAGCGGCCGATGTGGCGTTTGCTGGCACCGGTGAAGGCGCCGGCTTCGTGGCCGAACAACTCGCTTTCCAGCAGTTCGGCCGGGATCGCGGCGGTATTGAGGGCGACGAACGGCCCTTTGGCGCGCGGGGATTCGCGGTGCAGCGCATTGGCCACCAGCTCCTTGCCGGTGCCGGTCTCGCCGTTGATCAGTACCGACAGCGGCGCCTGCGCCAGACGGCCGATGGCGCGGAACAGCGCGCGCATGGCCGGGGTGTCGCCGATCAGCTGTGGCGGGCCTTCGTCCTTGTGTGCCGCTAGCGGCGCTGCAGCGATCGGCGCAGGCGCTTCCTCGGTCTCAGGCAGCGCGCGCCGCGCCAGCTCAACGGCATCATCGAGGTCAAACGGCTTGGACAGGAATTCATGCGCGCCGCCACGGAAGGCGCCGGCGGTGCTGGCGACATCGGTATAGGCCGACATCACGATCACCGGCAGTTGCGGGTGCGCGGCCTTGAGTTTGTCCAGCAATACCAGACCGTCATCACCGGGCATGCGCACGTCGGTGAACAGCAGGTCCGGCACCGGTTGCTGGGCCATCGCGGTCAAGGCAGCGGCCGCGCTGTCGAAACCCTCGACCGCATAGCCGGCATCGCGCAGGGCGGTGGTCAGTACGAAGCGCACCGAGCGGTCGTCATCCACCACCCATACCGTCGCGGCCTGCGTGGGCTTATGCATCAGCCACCTCCGCCGCTTCCTCGGCGGCCGGCAGCGGCAGCAACACGGTGAACACGGTATGGCCGGGGCGCGAGCGGTAGCTCAGCGTGCCGCGGTGTTCGCGCGCCACCTGCTGCGCCAGCGCCAGGCCCAGGCCGGTGCCTTCGGCGCGGCCGCTGACCAGCGGCAGGAACAGGTGCTCGGCCAGCTCTTCCGGCACGCCACGACCGTCGTCGGCCACCTCCAGGCGCAGGGCCAGCGCATAGGGCTGCTCGGCAATGCGCAGGCCGTGCTCGACACGGGTGCGCAGGGTGACGCTGGTGGCGCCGGCCTGGATGGCGTTGCGCACCAGGTTCAACAAGGCCTGGGTGAGACGGTCGGCGTCGCCGGGGAACTCGGGAATGCTGGGGTCGTAATCGCGCAGCAGGCGCACCGACCAGCCGGCTTCGTTCTCGACCAGGCGCAGCACCCGTTCCAGCGCGGCATGGATGTTCAACGGTGCATGCGGGCGTTGCGGTGCCGGCGACAGCAGTTGCTCCAGCAGGGTATTGAGGCGCTCGATCTCGGCGCCGATCAATTCGATCAGCTCGCGCTCGTCGGCATCGCGGCCGCTGGCGCGGCGCGCCAGCAGCTGGGCGGCGCCCTTGAGCCCGGCCAGCGGATTGCGCAGTTCATGGGCCAGGCCTTTCAGCGCCGCGCTGAAGGCGCCGGGCAGCACCTGCGCCGGATCGGCGCCCTGGAACTCGTCCACCGGGTGCGCTTCCAGCAGCCAGCCGCCCTGCTCCAGCGCGCTCAGCCAGCCATCGGCGAAGCGCGGTGCCTCGCCTGGCAGGGCCAGGGTCAACCGTGGCAGGCGGCTCATGTCGGTGGCCGGGTTGGCCAGGCGCTGCGCCAGCACCTCACCCTGCGCTTCCAGCGACACCAGCGGCTGGCCAAGCAGGCGCCGCACGCTGACCCCCAGCCAGCGGCAGAAGGCCGGGTTCGCCCCTTGGATACGGCCATCCGCGCCACACCAGACCAGTGGGGTGGCCAGCAATTCCGGGGTCGGCGAGAAATCGGCGTCGGTCATTGCACCAATATAGTGCAAAGCGGCCGCATCACTGCTTCTGCAACAGCAGGGAATGCAGGATGCGGGCGTCCTCGGCATCGAGCTCGGCCGGCAGCGTGTCGCTGCCGCGGAAGCGGCGGTGGAAGGCGCGTGCGGCGGCACCGCGGTCATCCAGCGCGTAGCCGAAGGCCTGCATCGCCATCCAGCTGTCAAAACCGGCCGGCGGCGGGCCGTGCTTCGGGTCTGGCCACAGGCCGAAACCGGCTTCGGCCAGCTGCTGCCACGGGAAATAGCGGCTGGGGTCGGCCTTGCGGGTCGGTGCCAGATCGGCGTGGCCGATGATCTGGCTGCGCGGGATGTTGAAGCGCGTGCACAGGTCCTCGAGCAGGCGCAGCAGGCTGGCGATCTGCGGTTCCGTGAAGGGGCTGCTGCCGTCGTTGTCGATCTCGATGCCGATCGAGGTGGAGTTGAGATCGGTGAAGCCGCCCCAGCGGCCACCACCGGCATGCCAGGCACGTTCGCCATCGGCCACCAGCTGATAGAGCTCACCATCGCTGCCGACCAGGTAGTGCGAGCTGACCTTGCCACCGCTGTTGGCACTGCGTAGCGTGTCCAGGCTCTGCTGCACCGAGTTCTGCTCGGTGTGGTGCAGCACGATCAGCACCGGTTGGCGGTCGTTGTAGTTCGGCGACGGCACCCAGTGCGCGAGCGGATTGCGCTCCGGTGTGGAGGTACAGGCGGTCAGCGTGGCCAACAGGGCGAGCGGCAGCAGCAGTCTGGTCTTCATGGCGGACATTGCACGTTGCCGGGCGCGGCATTGCAAGTGCATCCAGGCATGGCAAGGCGGATGCGTCGATGTGGACTGCATGCATTGGAGGGCCTGCTCAGGAAGTGGAGGCCGCGACCGCGTTCGGCTGCGGATGACTGGCCGTTGTGGCTAGGCTATGTAGACGAAGTGCTGTGATGTCTGCGGGAGCAACCATGCGTGATTCACTGAAACAGAAGATCGTTGCAGTCTGCGATGCGAAGATCGCGGCGAAGGGGCCGACGGTTGGGGTGTCGTTCTATGCGTTCTTCGCCAACCGCAATGACGACCCTGAGTTGTTGATGGAAGCGGCTACGTGGTGGATCTCGATCCATCGCCTGGATCATTTCGAGAAGGCTGAGAAGGTGAAGGCGCTGGTGCTGGCTGAGGGCTAGCGCCCATTGGGTTTCTTCGGTTTGGCTTCGACCGTACGGTGATGCTGCTTCGGCTTACCCTCTCCCCAACCCCTCTCCCGGAGGGATAGGGGCTTCAGAGCGGTAGTGCCGAGCCATGCTCGGCAGGGGCTTTCCCGGTAACGCCTCAAAAGCTGCCCTCACCCCAACCCCTCTCCCGCAGGCGGGAGAGGGGCTTCAAGGCTTAGGCCTCGTAGGCCGATTCGCCATGGGTGGTCACGTCCAGGCCGGTGCGTTCGGCCTCTTCGCTGACACGCAGGCCAACCAGCGCGCGGACCACCAGCAGGATGACGGCGGTGACGACGGCCGACCACAACACGGTGAAGCCCACGCTGACCACCTGCACCCACAGCTGGTGGCCGATATCCAGATCAACCTTGGTACCCCCCAGCGACTGCGCGCTGAACACGCCGGTGAGGAGGGCGCCCACAATGCCGCCCACGCCATGCACGCCGAACACGTCGGCAGTGTCGTCGGCCTTCAACAGCCGCTTCAAGCCGGTCACGCCCCAGACGCAGACCATGCCGGTGACGAAACCAATCACGATGGCGCCCAACGGTCCCACCGTGCCGCAGGCCGGGGTTACACCAACCAGCCCGGCAACCGCACCCGAGGCCGCGCCCAGTGCCGAGGGATGGCCCTTGGTGATCGCTTCCACCAGCGTCCAGCCCAGCACCGCGGCGGCAGTCGCCAACACGGTGTTGATGAAGGCCAGCGAGGCGACCGTATCAGCAGCCGCGGCGGACCCGGCGTTGAAGCCGAACCAGCCCACCCACAGCAGCATCGCGCCGATCCAGGTCAGCGGCAGGTTGTGCGGCTTCAACGCGGTCTGGCCATAGCCTAGGCGCTTGCCGACGAACCATGCGGCCACCAGGCCGGCAACACCGGCGTTGATGTGCACCACGGTGCCACCGGCAAAGTCGATCGCGCCCATCTCACCGAGATAGCCGCCACCCCAGACGATGTGCGCCATCGGGATGTAGCTCAGGGTGAACCACAGCGCGGAGAACAGCAGCACCGCGCGGAACTTGATGCGCTCGGCGAAGGCACCGACGATCAGTGCAGTGGTGATACCGGCGAAGGTCGACTGGAAGGCGACGAACAGCAAGTCCGGCAGGCCAGCGATCGGCGTATTGCCCACCGATTCCGGAGTGAAGCCCTTGAGGAAGGCGAACTGGGTGAACGAGCCAAAGAACTGGTTGCCGGCACTGAACACCGCGCTATAGCCATAGGCCACCCACAGCATCAGCACCAGCGAGAACACCACCAGCACCTGGCTGAGCACCGACAGCACGTTCTTGGCCCGCACCAGGCCGCCATAGAACAGCGCCAGGCCGGGTACCACCATCATCAAGACCAGCAAGGTGGCGGTGAGCATCCACGCCACGTCGCCCTTGTCGAAGCTGGGTGCGGCGTCTGCTTCAGTAGCAGGTGCGGCTGCGGCCTCTGCAGGCGCGGCTGCCACTTCAGTGGCGGTAGCAGGCGGCGCCTGCGTTTCTTGTGCCCATGCCGTGCTGGAAAACATACCCAGCAGCAGCGCGCTGAGCATGAAAGACAGGCACAGGCCTCCGAACCGGGTGTTCAACCCGGTGAAAAATTCCGTTCGCATTGTCGACTCCGGTTGTGGGGGTGGAACCTGCCAGCGACCCGTTGTCACCTGGCGGTCGCTGCCGCCGGAGGACGGGGCGGTGCGGTTCTTACAGCGCGTCTGCGCCTGTTTCGCCGGTGCGGATACGCACCACCTGCTCAAGCGCGGTAACGAAGATCTTGCCGTCACCAATCTTGCCGGTGCCGGCGGCGCCCTGCAGCGCTTCGATCACCGCCTCGACGTTGTCGTCGGTGACGGCGGTCTCGATGCGGATCTTGGGAAGGAAATCGACGACATATTCAGCGCCACGGTACAGCTCGGTGTGGCCTTTCTGCCGCCCAAAGCCCTTGACCTCGGTGACGGTGATGCCGGAAACGCCTGCGGCGCCGAGGGCTTCACGCACTTCGTCGAGCTTGAATGGGCGGATGATCGCGGAGATTAATTTCATGCGCATGTCCCGATATGGAGGAGACCGGCCTGCGGCTGCGGGCCGGCATCGTGTCTTCCACCGGCCGCTGTGCGGCCGCTGGCTGTTGCGCCGAACGCATCATGGGCCTGGCTGTTGCCACCGGCCGTATTGCCGGCTGCCACAACCACGCGGGAGGGAGGACTGGCCCATGCCGCGCGCTCGGATTCTCTTGCCCCTGCAGGTGTGTTGCCGGCTGCTGCATACCTTTGTGCTCCCCAGCAACAAAGGCGGCGGCGATGACGCAGATGGGAGGGGGAGGGTCCACGCCACCGCCGCCTAATAACAGCCAGTAACTGCACCTGGTGTTGCCGGCGGCCAGCACGCTGTACTGGCCGCCGTTACATCAGCTTGCGTAGTACAGCTGGTATTCCAGCGGATGGGTCGCCGCGCGGAACGCGGTGACTTCCTTCATCTTCAACGCGATGTAGGCATCGATGAAGTCGTCGCTCATCACGCCACCGGCCTTGAGGAACTCGCGGTCCTTGTCCAGTGCTTCCAGTGCCTGGTCCAGCGAGGAGCAGACCTGCGGGATCAGCTTCTCTTCTTCCGGCGGCAGGTCGTACAGATCCTTGTCGCTCGGTGCACCCGGGTCGATCTGGTTCTTGATGCCGTCCAGGCCGGCCATCATCAGCGCGGTGAAGGTCAGGTAGCCGGACTGGATCGGATCCGGGAAGCGCATTTCGATGCGACGTGCCTTCGGGTTGGACACCCACGGAATGCGGCACGAGGCCGAACGGTTGCGGGCCGAGTAAGCCAGCATCACCGGTGCTTCGAAGCCCGGCACCAGGCGCTTGTAGCTGTTGGTACCGGAGTTGGCGAAGGCGTTGATCGCACGGGCGTGCTTGAAGATGCCGCCGATGTACCACAGCGCCATCTGGCTCAGGCCACCATAGCCGTCACCGGAGAACAGGTTGGCGCCGCCCTTGGCCAGCGACTGGTGCACGTGCATGCCGCTGCCGTTGTCGCCGACCAGCGGCTTGGGCATGAAAGTCACGGTCTTGCCGTTGCGGTGGGCAACGTTCTTGATGACGTGCTTCATGCGCTGCAGTTCATCGGCCTTGGTGACCAGGGTGTTGAACTTGGCACCGATCTCGCACTGGCCGGCATTGGCCACTTCGTGGTGGTGCACTTCGACTTCGATGCCGACCTTTTCCAGCACCTTGCACATCTCGGCGCGGATATCGTGCAGCGAGTCGGTCGGCGGCACCGGGAAGTAGCCGCCCTTCACGGTCGGGCGGTAGCCGCTGTTGGTGCCGTCGTAGCTCTTGCCGGTATTCCAGGAGCCTTCCTCGGAGTTGATCTTGAAGAAGGTGTGGCCCATGTCGTTGGCGAACTGGACCGAATCGAAGATGAAGAATTCCGGCTCCGGGCCGAAGAAGGCCAGGTCGGCGATACCCGAGGACTTCAGGTACGACTCGGCGCGCTTGGCGATGCCGCGCGGGCAGCGGCCGTAGCCCTGCATGGTGGCCGGGTCCAGCACGTCACAGGTCAGCACCAGGGTCGGGTCGGCGTAGAACGGATCCAGGTAGGCGCTGTCGGCGTCCGGCATCAGCACCATGTCCGACTCGGCGATGCCCTTCCAACCGGCGATGGAGCTGCCATCGAACATCTTGCCTTCCTCGAACAGCGACGGCTCGATGATCGAGACCGGGAAGGTCACGTGCTGCTCGATGCCACGCATGTCGACGAAACGCAGGTCGATGAACTCGATCTGGTTGTCCTTGATCAGCTTCTCAACGTTTTCCAGGGACATCGGGTGAAACCTCGGATGGGTGGTGATGTGCAGGAATAAAAGCAAATGACGTGCCAACTTTTGTATCGCAATAAGTTATTGTTTTCATTGATATCAATGCAGCGCTGCGGGCGGCCTTGAGCACCATTTTGGTGCTGATTTCATTCAATGCACCATTCAGGTGCGCAACACGCAATGCTCTATGCTGTGCCCGCCTTTCCCATACCAACCCTCATGTCCGACCTGCTCTCCGCCCTGTTGCTGGGCATTCTTGAAGGCCTCACCGAATTTCTCCCTATTTCCAGTACCGGCCATCTGCTGATCGCCCAGCATTGGCTGGGCGCACGCTCGGACTTCTTCAACATCGTCATCCAGGCCGGCGCGATCCTCGCGGTGCTGCTGGCGTTCCGGCAGCGGCTGTGGTCGTTGGCCACCGGCTTGAACCAGCGTGAGAACCGCGACTACGTGATGAAGCTGGGCGTGGCCTTCCTGGTCACCGCCGTGGTCGGCCTGCCGGTGCGCCTGGCCGGCTGGGAACTGCCCGAAACCGTCACCCCGGTGGCGTGGGCGCTGGTCATCGGCGGCGTCTGGATGCTGATCGCCGAGCGTTTTGCCGGACGCCTGCCGGACAGCGACACGGTGACCTGGAAGGTTGCCGTCGCCGTTGGCCTGGCGCAGGTGGTGGCCGGCGTCTTCCCCGGCACCTCGCGCTCGGCCGCGGCCATCTTCCTGGCCCTGCTGCTGGGCCTGACCCGCCGCGCCGCAGCCGCCGAGTTCGTGTTCCTGGTCGGCATTCCCACCATGTTCGCCGCCAGTGGCTACGCCTTGCTGGAAATGTTCAAGAAAGGCCAGCTGGGCAATGAAAACTGGGCCGACGTAGGCGTAGCCTTTGTGGCAGCGGCAATCACCGGTTTCATCGTGGTGAAGTGGCTGCTGAGCTATATCAAACGCCGCCCCTTCACCGGCTTTGCGCTATACCGCATCGCATTGGGCTTCGGCCTGCTGTTGTTTTTGCCTGCTGGCAACTGAACGTGCAGTCGCAAGTGCAACCCCGACAAACGGCCATGGCCGTTTGACGTTCTGACTTTTCCAACGCACCACAAGGAGTTCACCATGAAGCGCATTCTTCTGTTGGCACTGCCCATCGCCCTCATGACCGCCTGCAGCAATCCGCCGGCCAGCACCAAGAGCGAAACCGCAGCGACCCCCGACACCAGCACCGCCGCTCCTGCCGCGAACCTCGACACCACCCAGCTGGCTGCAAACCACTGGCTGCTGGACAACGCCGTGGACGCCAGCGGCAAGCGCATCGACGGCCTGTTCGTGCAGGCTGACAAGCCGCTGACCCTGGATTTCAAGGACAACCGCCTGTCGGTCAGCAATGCCTGCAACAACATCGGTGGCGGCTACACCCTGGAAGCCGGCGCGCTGACGGTTGGCAACCTGATGTCCACCAACAAGGCCTGCCAGGGCCCGCTGATGGCGCTCGATGGCCTGATCAGCGAGCGTCTGCAGGGCAAGCTGAGCGTGCGTGCACTGGATGCATCGGCGATGACCCTGGTCACCGAAAAGGGTGACGTGCTCAGCTTCCGCGCCGAGCCGACCGCTGAAACCCGCTACGGTGGCCCGGGCGAAACCGTGTTCCTGGAAGTCGAGCCGCAGACCAAGCCCTGCCCGCACCCGCTGATGAAGGACGCCACCTGCCTGCAGGTGCGTGAGGTGAAGTACAACGAGCAGGGCCTGGAACAGGGCAAGCGCGGTGAGTTCACCAACTTCTACGGCAACATCGAGGGCTACACCCACGAGCCGGGCGTCCGCAACGTGCTGCGCCTGAAGCGCTATGAGATCAAGAACCCGCCGGCTGACGCACCGTCGCAGGCCTATGTGCTGGACATGGTGGTGATGTCGGAAATGGCCAAATAAGCCATCGCCGTTGAACAAGCAGAAAGGGCGCCTTGCGGCGCCCTTTCTGTTTTGTAGAGCCGAGCCATGCTCGGCTGGGAAAGCTTCATCTGTAGAGCCGAGCCATGCTCGGCTGGGAAAGCTTCATCTGTAGAGCCGAGCCATGCTCGGCTGGGAAAGCTTCATCTGTAGAGCCGAGCCATGCTCGGCTGGGGCATTACCAGGAAACCCCCTGCGGAGCATGGC
>NZ_JBRREA010000039.1:0-37869 GCF_056759975.1 Stenotrophomonas sp. STEN031 | reverse complement strand
AGCAGAAGCTTGCCCTCACCCCTACCCCTCTCCCGCAGGCGGGAGAGGGGACAGCAAAGGCAACAGCTCAAAGCAACAGCTCAAAGCAACAGCTCAAAGCAACAGCTCAAAGCAACAGCTCAAAGCAACAGCTCAAAGCAACAGCCCCTGGTTGCTGTTGCCAGCATCCGCTTAGAACCAGGCGCGGATACCAAACGCCACACCGCGACCCGGCAGCGGCGAATAATCCCGCAGCAACGAGGTATGCGGCCTTGCCTCACGGTTGGTCAGGTTGCTGCCGTCCAGGAAGACCTCGTAGCTGTTGCTGCCACTGCGGTCCCAACGATAGGCAAGATGGGCATCGACCAGCGTGTAGGCACTGCTCGGCTCTTCGTTCTGCGCCACGTCCTTCTGGCTGCCATAGCGCACGGCACCCAGCGAGGCGCGCCAGCCGCCCAGCGACCAATGCAGGTCGGCACCGACACGGGCCGGGGAGATGCGCGGCAGATAGCCACCATTGGCCAGGTCGACGTTGTAATGATGCGCGTGGTCGCCATGCGGCACGGCGATGTCGACGTTGCGGGTGCCGCTGCCATCCAGTTCGGCCTTGACGTAATCGCCGAACACGCGCAGGTCCCAATCACCGGCCAGGCCTTCGATCATGTGCCAGGTGGCCTCGGCCTCGGCCCCCTTGAAGGTGGCATCGTTCTGGGTCCAGCTGCGGACCGGCAAACCACCTTCGACCACGCCGGTGTCGGCCAGGTAGATGAAGTCCTTGAATTTGGTCTGGTAGATCGCCGCCTGTACATCGATGCGCTCGTTATGGGCGTGCAGGCCCAGCTCGACGCGACGACCACGCTCGGTGTCCATGTTGGCGTTGCCGATTTCCAGCGAGCGGGTGGCGATGTGGGCGCCAGCGGCGTACAGCTCTTCGTTGGTCGGCGCACGTTCGGAGGCATCCACGCCAAAGCGCAGATCGAAGGTGTCGTTCAACGCCCAGATGCCGGATGCGGAAAGATTGGTGGCGCCAAAGCTGCGGTTGCGCTGGGCATCGTTCGGATCCAGCTTGACCCGGTCATGGCGTGCGCCCAGCTCCAGCTTGAATGGGCCGAACTGCTTTTCCTGCAGCACGAAGGCACCAAGGGTGTCGGTGGTGGTGCCCGGTACGAAGGCTTCCTCACCGATCGCACCAAAATCGCTGCTGCCGAACTGCAGGCCGAAGGCGCCTTCCCAGCCGGCCAGTGGCTGCTGCACGGCTTCCAGTCGGCCTTCATAGCCTTTGTTGGTGAAGCGGGTGGACGGTGTGCCGGCTTCCAGCTCGGTGTGCTCGTAATCGGTGTAGCCACCGCGCAGGGTCAGGCTCTTCAGGAAGGAGGTCGGGTTGTACAGGCCGCCCTTCAGGTCGAAGCGGTTCTGCACCATGTCGATGCGCACGTCATGCTCTTCACCTTCCTCTGCATGGTCGTGATCGTGGTCATCATGGTCGTGGCCATGGTCATCGTCGGCATGCACATGGGCGCCGTTGGGGATGCCGTAGTTGCTGCGGTAGGTGCCCAGCGATGCGCCGAGGTAGCCGCTTTCACCAAACCAGGTGGCACCGAAGCCGCCGGCGCGGGTGCGTACCGAGCTGTTCTCCAGGCGGCCGCGGGGGCCGAGCTCGTCGCTGTCGCCGTCATGGTCGTCATGGCCATCGGCGTCCAAAGCGTGCGGGTCGATGGCATGGCCGGGGATGCGGTAGTCATCGCCATTGCGGATCAGGCCGTCCACATGCAGCACCAGGTTGTCGCCGCTGACCCCGTCCAGGCGGAACATGCCGCTGCGTTCTTCATTGACCGAGTTGCCACGCAGTTCGGCGCGGCCGCTGAGCGGACGGTCCGGTACCTCGCTGGCAATGCGGCCATCCACCACGTTGACCGCGCCGCCAATGGCGCCGCTGCCGAACAGCAGGGTCGCCGGGCCCTTCAGCACTTCGATCTGGTCGGCCAGGAACGGCTCGATGCTGGAGGCGTGGTCGGCGCTGACCGTGGAGGCATCCATGTTGCCGACGCCATTGGCGACAACCGCCACACGCGGACCTTCCTGGCCACGGATGATCGGGCGACCCACGCCAGGGCCGAAGAAGGTGCTCTGCACGCCGGGCAGCTTGGCCACGGTGTCACCCAGGGTGCCTGACTTGTGTTCGTCCAGGTCGGTGCCGGCCAGGACGTCGACCGGGCGCGCCAGTGATTCGGCCGAACCCTGCAAGGGCGAGGCGGTGACCTTGACCGCACTCAGTTCGGTCAGGTGATGGCTCTGCCCGGCATCGTCATCCGCGGCACTGGCAACGGCAGGCAGGGCGGCGACAAGGGCGAGGAACAGCAGGTGGTGCTTGGTGCGACGGGGGAAGGGCATGAGCGTTCCTTTGTTACTGTGTATCACTTGGGTGGCAGGCTGAACCGGTCGTGGCAGCGGGACTGACACAGGAGGTTCGGGCGGGAAGGACAATAATGTTATATTATTCCATAACGTTCTGCCGCCCCTGCTGGAAGTCATGCCCACCCCATCTACCGGATTACGCAAATTCCTGGATCGCTTTGGTGCCACCGGCTCGCTGATCTGTGCGGTGCACTGCGCGGTGTTGCCGGCCCTTCTGGCGGTCGCGCCGGCATTGGGCCTGTCGTTCTGGCTCAGTGACGGGGTGGAAGCCAGCATCGTCATCTTCGTTACCGTGCTGGGGCTGTTCAGCCTGATCTGGGGCTATCTGCGCCACCGCGCGCTGATGGCGCTGCTGTTGCTGGTACCGGGCCTGGTGTTGCTGTGGGCTGGCCTGCTGCATCCCGAGCTGCACCATTCGCGCATCCCGCATGCGGTGGTGATGACCTTGGGCGGCGTATTGGTGGGGCTGGCGCATGTGGTCAACCTGCGCTTGAACCACGTGCATGTGCATGACGCCAGCTGCGCACATTGAGGGGCGCATGGTAGGCTTTCTGTCCATGCGCGAGGGTGCTTGCTGTGGCCCCGCCAAACCCGTGCTCGCACGGGGTAACTGATTACAAACCAAGGAGTTGACGACATGGGTAAGGGTGACCGTAAGACCGCCAAGGGCAAGCGCTACAACGCCAGTTATGGCAATTCGCGCTCGCACGTGAGCAAGGTGGCCGTGGGCGCTGCCGCGCCGGTCGCCAAGAAGACTGTCGCCAAGGCCCCGGCCAAGAAGGCCGTTGCCAAGAAGACCGTCGCCAAAGCCGGCTGATCCAGCCCGGCAGTGGTTACAGAAAAGCGGCGCATTGCGCCGCTTTTTTTTGCCTGCGATCTGCGCTGGCTGTGTGCTCCCGGGTGCGCTGCGCTTACCCGGGCTACCTCACTTTGTCGGGCGCAGGGCCTGGTCCAGGGCGTGCGGGTCGCCGTCGTTGGGTTGGGCCGGGATGCCGATCAGGCGGGTCAGCAAGGGGTAGACGTCGACGTTGTCGAAGGCGGTCAGTTGCTTGCCCTGGGCAAAGGCCGGACCGCGGGCGACGAACACTGCCTGCATCGACGGCAATGCCGGGTCATAGCCGTGCGAGCCACGGTCGCCCGCCGGCCGCTTGGCCATGCTGTCGCGCGGCAGTGCATCCCAGCCCTCCTGCATCTGGCAGACGATGGCCGGCACCCGCGGATTGCTGCCGTAATGCCAGCGCGTGGGCAGCTCCGCCTTGTTCCAGCATTGGTAGTGGGCGTGCTCGCCCAGCAATGCCTTCTCTGCTTCGGTCTGTTTGCCGGGCAGCGGGGCGAAGCCCACCGACTGGCCTACCGAAATCACCTTGGCAACCGCCGGCGACACCATGTCCTCTACCGCCACCGCGTTGCCGGACTTCACGGTAGCCATGCCGTGATCGGACACGACAATCACATTGGTGTGGTCGAGCAGGCCGTCGCGGCGCATGCCGTCGATCAGTTGGCCGATGGCCGCATCCACCTGCCGCACGGCGGCGGTGTACTCGGGCGAATCCGGCCCATGTGCATGGCCGGCCTTGTCCACCTGCTCCATATAGGTGGCGACGAAGCGCGGGGTGATCGCGTCCGGTTCGCCATGCAGCCAGGCCAGTACCTGGTTCATGCGCTCGGTCAGCGGCACGCTTTCGTCATACATGCGCCACTGGTTGGCGTGCAGGCCGCGCACCGGTGCTTCGCTGCCCGGCCACGACCAGGTGGCGCTCTTCAGCCCGGCCTTGCGCACGCTGACCCAGATCGGCTCGCCGCCATCCCACCAGGCCGCGTTCTGTACGGCGGTGCGGTCACTGACCTTGAATTCGCCAAGCGCATCGGCGCTCATCGCGTTGTGCACCAAGCCATGGTGGTCCGGGCGCAGGCCGGTGACCAGGGTGTAGTGATTGGGGAAGGTGAGCGAGGGATAGGACGGGCGCATGCCAACGCTGCGCACGCCTTCGCGCGCCAGGCGCATCAGGTTTGGGCTGTCGGCCTGGCTGAGCTTGTCCGCGCGCAGGCCGTCGATGGAAATCATCAGTACGGTGGGCGGTACGTTTGCTGTGGCGGTGGAGGAAGGAGTGCTGGCGCAGGCGGCAAGCAGTGCACAGGCCAGTGCCGTGGCCGAAATACGTAGGAAAGTCATGGCGCCATTCTAGGCCGCGCCGGTGACCGTACAAATACAACCTTCGGCAGGTTGTCAGCGTTTGATCCAACGCGTAGTCCCGTAGCCCGGGTAAGCATCGCGCACCCGGGAGCAACCACACTCAGGCAAACAGATCCGCCAGCCGCTCGCCTTCACTGGCGACACCTTCCAGCTTCAGCAGCGCGGCCTTGGTCGGCAGCCCGCCACCGAAGCCGGTCAGCGCGCCGTTGTTGCCGATCACCCGATGGCAGGGCAGCACGATCGGCAGCGGGTTGCGGCCATTGGCGGCACCTACCGCACGCGTGGCGGTGGGGCGGCCAATGCGCTCGGCCAGCTGGCGGTAACTCCAGGTCGCGCCGAACGGAATCTGCGCCAGCGTATGCCAGACCTGCAACTGGAACGCGGTGCCCACCGGGGCCAGTGTCAGCGCGAAATGCTGGCGCTCGCCGCGCAGGTATTCCAGCAGCTGCCGGCGGGGCTCGGCGACGGCGTCGGGGTCGCGTTGCCAATGCTCGCGGCCCTTGGCGTCATGGCGGTTCTCGGCAAACAGGATGTGGCGCACGCCGACCTGGTCGACGGCAACGGTCAGTGCGCCGATCGGGCTGTCGAAGCGGTCGTAGTAGAGGGTGTTCATGCCGTGGCCTCCGTAGCGGGCTTGGGGTTCTTTCGTTCCGTGGGCACTGCCAGGTGCCACAGGTGCAATACCGCGTAGGCGCGCCAAGGGCGCCACGGTTGCGAGCGGCGTTCGGTGTCGCGCTCGCTCAGGCGCTGGCCTTCGCCCAATACCTGCTGCAGCACCAGGTCACCGGCGGGGAAGGCATCGGGCAGGCCCATTGCCCGCAGCGCCATGTAATGGGCTGTCCACGGGCCGATGCCGGGCAGGACGGTGGCCTTCTGCACGAAGCTTTCCAGCGTCTGCGCGCGACTGAAATCCAGGCGCTGTTCGGCGCAGGCGCGGGCGATTGCGCGCAGGGTGGCGGCGCGGGTCCGCGGCAGGCCGATGCTTTCCAGAGGGGCTTCGACCAGCGTTGCCGGGGCGGGAAACTGGCGATCCAGGCCTTCCGGCATGCCAGGCAGGTGTTCACCAAACCGGTCCACCAGGCGCCGCGCCAGCGTGGTGGCAGCAGCAACGCTGACCTGCTGGCCCAGCACGGCGCGCGCTGCGACCTCGAAGCCGTCCCAACCGCCGGGGATGCGCAGTCCTGGGCGTTCGGCGATGCCGCGTGCGAGCAGGGGCTCCTGGCCCAGCGTCGCATGGACGGTGCGCAGGTCGGCATCCAGATCGAACACGCGCCGCACCTTGGCAACGATGGCGGGGATGGCCCGTGGATCGGTGGTGCCGAGTTGCAGGCGCAGTTCCGGGCGCTTCGGATCGGCACTGACCCGGATCAGGCTGGCCACGCCATTGGCGACGACCACGCGCTGGTAGCTGCTTTCGTCGATGTATTCGATGCCGGGCAAGGAACGGCGGCGCAGGAAAGCCAGCATCAGTGGGAAGTCCAACGGCGGCCGGTAGGCCAGGCGCAGCACCGGTTCGCCGCCGGCTACCGT
Organism: Stenotrophomonas sp. STEN031; assembly: GCF_056759975.1. Lineage (NCBI taxonomy): Bacteria > Pseudomonadati > Pseudomonadota > Gammaproteobacteria > Lysobacterales > Lysobacteraceae > Stenotrophomonas > Stenotrophomonas sp. STEN031. The sequence continues at coordinate 31,751 of NZ_JBRREA010000039.1, read as the reverse complement.
GCCATGCTGCTTGCGCAGGGCGCTGGGCGGCATGCCGCAACCGTCGAGGAAGGCGCTGTTGAAGCGGCGCAGGCTGTTGAAGCCGGCGGCCAATGCGATCTGGGTCACCGGTAGCGCGGTTTCGGTCAGCAACTGCTTGGCCAGCAGCAGGCGGCGGGTGGTGTGCAGTTGTGCCGGGGTCGCACCGAGCCTGGCCACGAACAGGCGCTGCAACTGGCGCGCGCTGATGCCCATCGCCTCGGCCAGGGCAGTGGCCGGCTGCTCCTGCAGCATGCCTTCGTTGAGTAGGGCCAATGCCTGGTGCAGGGTCTGATCGTGCAGCAGATTGGCGTCATCGGGTGACAACTCCGGGCGGCAGCGCAGGCAGGGCCGGTAACCGGCGGCGCTGGCGGCAGCGGCGCTGGGGTAGTAGCTGACGTTCCCCGGCTTCGGCGGCGGTGCAGGGCACACCGGCCGGCAATAGATGCCGGTGCTGCGCACGGCGGTGAAGAACAGGCCGTCGAAGCGCGCATCGCGGGCCAGGCGGGCTTGTTCGCATTGCATATGTGCGGGCATCAGGAGGTTCTGCATGGGCACAGTCTAGGCGTGGACGGGGATGCCCACTGGCCATTTTCGGACATCAATGCGCGCGACGCTGTGTTGATTCACCGGGCGTTGCAGCAGGATGGGTATTGCGCACTAGACTGTTCACCTTCCTGGCGTGGCTGCGCCGTAGTACGGATCTGATTGCTCTCCATGTTGCCCAAGTTCTGGTGGTCGCCGTTGTTGTGCATCGGGCTGTTGGCCTGCAATCCGCCGACCGGCGACAAGAAGCCTGTGGCGGATCCCGCCGCCGCGCTGGCCGCCGATGGCGACCACATGGTGTCCATCAATGCCGCCGATGCGCCGGTTCCACCCGCACCGGTGCTGCCGGCCAAGGACAAGCCGTGGCCCGAGCTGGTGCTGGAAAATGGCAAGGCCTGGGTCAGCTGTGGCGCCGACTATGCAGGCGAGAACGGCGACGGTAGCGAGCTGGCGGGTCTGGACCGTGCCAGCGTGGATGCGGCACTGGAGCCCTGCAAGGAACGCGGGCTGCTGCGGGTGCGCTATGCGGGCAAGATCAATCCCTCATTCGCAGCCATGGTGACGCGCCTTGCCGTCGTCGCCGATGCGATGAAGATCAGCAAGCGCATCCTCGACCTGGATTCCAGCGGTGGCCAGGTGGAAGCGGCCATCGTCGCCGGTGACAGCATCGGCGAGTCGGGCTGGACCATCTGGGTGCGCGAAGGCTCGGTCTGCCACAGCGCCTGCGTGTTCGTGCTGGCCGCAGGTGACAACCGCTTGATCTCCGGCAAGGTCGGCATCCACCGGATGATGCGCATCAGCTCCACCGCCACCTCGCGTGCGGAGTTGAACAAGGAGCTGCACGAGGTCTATGACAACGTGAAGGACTACCTGCAGCGCAACGGCGTGGCCGTGGGCGTTGCCGACCTGATGATGACCGTGCCCAACCGCAGCCTGCGCGTGCTGACCAGCGACGAGCTCAAGCAGTATGGCCTGGACGGCACCAACGCGGTGCAGGATGACCTGGAGCGGATCAAGCAGATGCGCAAGTGTGGCGATGATTTCGTACGCCGCAAGGATGCCTTCCTCATCGCCTTTGACCGCGACTGCAAGGTGGAAGGGGCGGACCTTGAGGCGGTCACCGCCTGTGGGCAGACCTTGAAGGAGCAGTTCGGCTTCCCGGATGAAACCTGCCCGGAGGAAAGTCCGTTGTCGGAGATCGATACCGCGATGTTGGCGCCGATGCCGACGACCCTGCCTACCGGTGCTGCGGCAGTCGGGGCTGCGCCGGAGGTGGTGGCCGCGCCCGCGCCCGCCGTCAGCGCACAAGTCGGTGCATCCGGCACACGTAAATGAACAAGCGGAGCGATGCGCAAGGTCGCAAACCGTGATTGGATTGGCATTCCGTCCAACTGAAAGCGTCATGGAGAGAGCTATGCGATCCAGTTGTTTGTTGATGGTGTTGTCCCTGGCCGTGCCCGTCGCAAGCGTTTTTGCGCAGGCGCCTGCCGCTGCCCCCACTGCGGCGCCTGCGCGGGCCGCCGCTACGCCGCCTGCCGCCGCACGGCCGGCACCGGCGTTGAGCGCAGCGCAGCAGGCGCAGGTCGCCAAGCAGGATGCGGAGATGACCGCCGCCGCGCAGCGCGTGGCCCAACTGGTCGACAGCCAGCAGGCGGCTTCGGTGTGGGACGGGGCCTCGGCCGTGGCGCGCAAGGCGGTGACCCGCGACGTCTTCGCCAACAACGTCAACGCCGATCGCGCCAAGCTGGGCGCGCTGGTGTCGCGTGGCAAGCCCTCGATCACCCGTGTGCAGTACCCGGCCGGTGCCTCGGTGCCGGAAGGTATCTATCTGAACGTCAGTTTCCCGACCCGCTTTGCCAACAACGCGCAGCCGGTACGCGAGCTGGTCTCCTTCCGCCTGGACGAGGACAAGGTATGGCGCGCCTCCGGGTATAGCGTGCGCGCGGCCTCGGCAAACTAACCAAGCGCCATCACGGTCGCGACATCGCACACGGGCGCCGCAGGGCGCCCGCTGTGTTTGCGTGCTCATTGCCCTGGGGCTGATCTGGATCAATGAATCCTTACGCCGGCCTGCTTACGCTCCCTGCGGTAGGCCTAACGGAGTGGCATATGCGCAAGGTGGATGTGGTGGTGGTGGGAGCCGGTCCGGCCGGCTTGAGTCTGGCCCGCAGCCTGGCGGGCAGTGGCCTGTCACTGGCGGTGATCGAACCACAGCCGTTGGCGGCGCTGGCCGAGCCGGCCTTCGATGGTCGCGAGATCGCGCTGACCCATGCTTCCCGTCAGATCATGCGCAGCATGGGCCTGTGGCCGCGTATTGACCCGGGCGAGATCTCGTCGTTGCGCAGCGCCAAGGTAATGAACGGCAGCTCGCCGTTCGTGCTGGGCTTTGCCGCGCAGGGCGAAGGGGTCGAGGAACTGGGCTGGCTGATCCCCAATCACCTGATCCGGCGTGCCGCCTGGGAAGCAGTGCAGGGGCAGGCCGGGCTGGAACTGCTGGATGGCCGCTCGGTGACTGCAGTCGATGCCGGCGACGCCTTCACTACGGTGACGCTGAGCGACGGCAGCCAATTGGGCGCGCGTTTGGTCGTTGCCGCCGACAGCCGCTTCTCGGCGACCCGGCGGATGATGGGCATCGGCGCGCAGATGCGCGACTTCGGCAAGTCCATGCTGGTCTGCCGAATGCAGTGCGAGCGTCCGCATGAGCATGCCGCCTGGGAATGGTTTGGCTACGAACGCACCCTGGCGATGCTGCCGTTGCCGGGCAACCAGGCTTCGGCGGTCATCACCATGCCACCCCAGCAGCTGCTGCAGTTGCTGGCGATGGACGAGGTCGCCTTTGGACGAACCGTCAGCGGTTTCTTCGAGCATCGCCTGGGTGAAATGACCCAGGTGGGGACGCGCCATGCCTATCCGCTGGTGGGCGTGTATGCGCACCGCTTCGTCGGCAGGCGTTACGCCCTGATTGGCGATGCGGCGGTCGGCATGCACCCGGTCACCGCGCACGGCTTCAATTTTGGCCTGCAGAGCCAGCAACGGCTGGCGCGGTTGGTGCTGGAGGCGGTGCGTGGCGGTGGCGATATCGGCGCGGACGGGCTGCTGGCCAATTACCAGCGTGGCCACCGGCTCGCGACGCGGCCGCTGTACGAGGCCACCAATGCCATTGCCGGGCTCTATAACGACAGCCGGCTGCCGGCACGCCTGCTGCGCGGCGCGGCATTGCGGGCCGCGCAGGGCGTGGTTCCGTTCAGGAAGTTGATTGCCGGGCACCTGACCCAAGCGCGCGCGTAGCGGGCCTTTGGGGCAGATGGGGCGGGCTTGTGGGAGCGGCGTAAGCCGCCAAGCCAATGGTGGTGGCGGGTATAGGGTGCTGACAGGCTACCGGCTTCGCGGCTTATGCCGCCCCTACAAACGCTGCAGCCCTGAGGGGGCGCGGGGAAAGCCCCGGCCGAGCATGGCTCGGCACTACATCACTCGTCTTCGTCGTCTTCTTCGGCGCGATTCGGGTCCGGATCGGCGATCACGTTGATCCGGACATCGCCCAGTTCGACCTGCTGGCCGCCGCGGATCTTGCAGGCCTTGCGCAGCTCGACCACGCCGTCGACGCTGACCTGGCCCTGGCCAATGATCACCTTGGCCTCGCCGCCACTGCTGACCAGATCGGTCAGTTTCAGCAGCTGCTTCAGTTCCACGTAGTCGCGGTCAAGTTCAAAATCGATGGTCTGCATGGTGTTCACGGAGAAAAACGGGTGGTATTGTGCGCTATCGGCGACCCGTGCGGGTGCTCCAACAGGGGCCAAGCGGCGGCCGGTTGTGTTCGTAAGCTGAACGCAAATCTAGCCATGCGCGACAGCAGAGCTGTTTAGAGCGCACAATATGCGTCTTTTCGCCCGCCCGTTCGCGGCGGTGCCCCCGGAGTTACCCATGTCCCAAGATACCCCCGCGCCGCTGCTGTTCGCAGATCTCGGCCTGTCCGAGCCTGTGATGAAGGCAGTGGCCGATGTCGGTTACGAGACCCCGTCACCGATCCAGGCTGCCACCATTCCGGCCATGCTGGAAGGCCGTGACGTGCTCGGCCAGGCGCAGACCGGCACCGGCAAGACCGGCGCCTTCGCGCTGCCGATGCTGTCCAACATCAATCTTTCCGCCACCAAGCCGCAGGTGCTGGTGCTGGCGCCAACCCGCGAACTGGCCATCCAGGTCGCCGAGGCATTCCAGACCTACTCGGCGTCGATGCCGGGCTTCCGCGTGCTGCCGGTATACGGTGGTCAGCCCTATGGCCAGCAGCTGTCGGCGCTGCGCCGCGGCGTCCACGTCGTGGTCGGCACCCCGGGCCGCGTGATCGATCACCTCGATCGCGGCACCCTGGACCTGTCCGAGTTGAAGACGCTGGTGCTGGACGAAGCCGATGAAATGCTGCGCATGGGCTTCATCGACGACGTCGAGGCCGTGCTCAAGAAGCTGCCGGAAAGCCGCCAGGTTGCCCTGTTCTCGGCCACCATGCCGCAGCAGATCCGCCGTATCGCGCAGACCTATCTGCGCAATCCGGTGGAAGTGACTATCGCTTCCAAGACCACCACCTCGGCCAATATCCGCCAGCGTTATTGGTGGGTGGCTGGCATGCACAAGCTCGATGCGCTGACCCGTATCCTTGAGGTCGAGCCGTTCGACGCGATGATCATCTTCGCGCGTACCAAGGCCGGCACCGAGGAATTGGCCGGCAAGCTGCAGGCGCGTGGCCTGGCCGCGGCCGCCATCAACGGCGACATGCAGCAGGCCCAGCGCGAGCGCACCATCGGCCAGCTGAAGGAAGGCAAGCTGGACATCCTGGTGGCCACCGACGTGGCGGCCCGTGGCCTGGACGTGGAGCGCATCAGCCACGTGCTGAACTACGACATCCCGTACGACACCGAAAGCTATGTGCACCGCATTGGCCGTACCGGTCGTGCCGGCCGCAGCGGTGAGGCGATCCTGTTCGTCACCCCGCGCGAAAAGGGCATGCTGCGCCAGATCGAGCGCGCTACCCGCCAGCCGATCGAGGAAATGCAGCTGCCGACCGTTGACGCGGTCAATGACCACCGCGTGAGCAAGTTCATGGATCGCATCAGCCAGACCCTGGCTGCCGGCGACATGGATTTCTACCGCGATCTGCTGCAGCGCTACGAAGGCGAGCACAACGTGCCGGCGATCGACATCGCTGCCGCACTGGCCAAGCTGCTGCAGGGTGATGCACCGTTCCTGCTGACCCCGCCGGTGCGCGAGCGCCGCGAGCAGTCGTTCGATCGCAGCGAGCGTCCGTCGCGCGATGGTGGTTTCCACCGCCGTGACGAACGTGGTGAGCGCCCGGCCCGCTTCGAACCGCGTTTTGAGCGTGCGCCGCGCCATGACGACGGTGAGCGCGCGCCGCGTCCGTCGCGCGGCGAAGGTGACTTCGAGTCGCGTCCGCGTCGCGAAATGCCGCCGCGCAGCGCGCCGGAGTTCGGCATGGAGACCTACCGCATTGAAGTCGGTCACACCCATGGCGTGAAGCCGGCCAACATCGTCGGCGCCATCGCCAACGAGGCCGGCCTGGAAAGCCGCTTCATCGGCCGCATCGACATCCATGACGGTCACTCGGTGCTGGATCTGCCTGCCGACATGCCCAGCGACGTGCTGCAGCACCTTAAGAAGGTGTGGGTGTCGGGCCAGCAGTTGCAGATGCGCAAGGTCGAGGCAGGCGAGGACCATGGTGCCGCGGCACCGTCGTTCAAGCCGCGCTTCGACAAGGGTGAAGGCAAGCCGGGTGGTCGTCCGTCCGGCCCGCGCGGCCCGCGTCCCGGCGGTCCGGGCGGTTCGCGTCCGGGTGGCTTCAAGCCGCGCGGTCCGCGCAACTACTGATCCAGCCAATCCAAAGCATGACCAGACAACCCCGGCAATGCCGGGGTTGTCTGTTTTGACTGTTTGCCGGCTTGCCAAGACAAGGCGGGGCAACAACCGCAAGCCGCGACCGCCTTCACGTACTGCTCGCAGCGGGATATTGCGATAATGCCCGCTGTCCGCGTCGGGGAACGCGAAAGGGAAGGTCATGGCAGAAGGGGGAGGGGCAGTTGCTGGTGGGGTGAGGCGTGGATGGGCCGTGCTCCTGTTGCTGTCGACGCTCTTCAGCCTGTGGCCGCTGCTGGGCGCCGCCCAGCCATTGCAGGTTGATCGTGACTTCCTGATTGCCGGTGCCGCAACGGATGAGCAGGCGCCCCTGCGTGCCTGCAGCGCCGAGGCGCTGGCACGCATGCGTCCGGCGATCGAAATCGCCGCTCCCGAGGGCGGCTGGTCCGGCGCGCCGCAAGGCGTGGGGGTGTTCAACGTCTTTGCCGGCGAAGTGATGATTTTCCACGGTGATCGGCAGGTCTGTGGCGACATGCAGGACGCACGCACCCGCGATTCGCGTTTCCGTGCCGGTGTAGGTCTGGTGGTGGTGCCGAAACAGGGCACGGTGGAACCGATCCGGGTGGCCTGGGAGTCGCCGCTGAAGCCGCGCTGGATTCCCACCGTACACCTCGGCGCGCCCAGTCCGCTGCAGCAGCAGGACACCCTGCGCCTGGTGGTCCGCACCGCCTGCGTGGCGATTGCACTGGCCCTGGCCTTGTCGGCCCTGATGGGATTCGCGACCACGCGCGGGCGTGATTTCCTAGTCTATACCCTGGTCTGTGCGTTGTTGGTGGTCTGGCAGGCGGTATTGAGCGGACTGAGCGGCTATCCCGAGCCGTGGTTGCCATTGGGTCGGCATGCACCGGTGTGGATGGTTTCGGTGTCTGCACTCAGCTATGCGGTGATGGGCTGGGTACTGTGGCGCATGTGCGGTGGGCGGCGCGTGCTGCGTGGCTCGCGTCGCTGGATGCAGGTGCTGATGGTCGCGCTGGGCGTGGTCGCGCTGGCCGCGCCGTTGATGTCTTGGCCGGTGCTGGCGTGGATGGGGGTGGCGCTGGACGACCTGTTCACGCTGATCTGCCTGACGTCGGTCGGCATCGCCATTGTTGCCTTGCGGCGTCGTTACTACCAGGCGCTGGATGGCCTGGTGGCGGTGATTCCCTTGCTGGTGATGGCATTGGCGGACCTGATGGACAATCGCCTGCTGGTGGAATTCCGGGTCGAGGCGATCCAGGTATCGGTTACCTGGTTCCTGATGATGGCGGCGTACTCACTCAATCGCAGCCTCAGCCAACTGCGCCAGCAGCGCGATGAGATGCGTGAACTTGCCGATACCGATACCTTGACCGGCCTGCCCAACCGGCGCGCCGGCCTGCGCCAGCTCGATCACTACCTGCGTGAGGCCAAGGCCGCCGGGCAGCCGTTGTCGATCGGTTTCCTGGATATCGATCTGTTCAAGCAGATCAACGACCGTTATGGTCACGATGGCGGCGATGAAGTATTGGTTTCGGTGGCCGGGACCCTGCTGACCGGCGTGCGCAGCCGCAGCGACGTGATCCGCATGGGCGGCGAGGAGTTCCTGATCCTGCTGCCGGGCATCGGTGCCGATGCGGCGCGGCCGCGGCTGGAGCAACTGCGCGAGAAAGTCACCGTGCAGGCACGCGGGCTCAAGCACGAGGGCCTGGTCGTCACCGCGAGTATCGGCCTGGCCGAGCTGCAGTACCGCGGCAATGATGTGGCGGGGTTGCTGCGGCGGGCCGACAACGCCATGTACCAGGCCAAGCGCAGCGGCCGCGACCAGGTGGTGGACGCGCGAGATATTCAGGAAGTGCCCTGAACAGCGTGGGCTGGCCGCGCTGTTCCGGCCGCGGGCGATGGCGGATAATTCGCCGATGACAATTCGAATCAACAAGCACATCGCCGAAACCGGCTTTTGTTCGCGCCGTGAGGCTGACCGCCTGCTCGCCGCCCGTCGTGTCACCGTCAACGGCATCGTCGCCGGCACCGGTGCGGTGGTCGGTGAAGGCGACGAGGTCAAGGTGGATGGCCAACCGTTGCGGGCGCGCGCGGTGCAGAAGAGCACCGGTCGCCGCCACGTCTATATCGCGCTGAACAAGCCGGTGGGTGTCACCTGCACCACCGAAAGCGCAGTCAAGGACAACATCGTCGATTTCGTCGGCCATGAGCAGCGCATCTTCCCCATCGGCCGCCTGGACAAGGATTCCGAAGGCCTGATCCTGATGACCAGCAACGGCGATATCGTCAACCAGATCCTGCGTGCCGAGAATGGCCACCAGAAGGAGTATCTGGTGGCGGTCAACAAACCGGTCACCGATGAATTCCTGCGTGGCATGGCGCGTGGCGTGCGCATCCACAACGAGATGACCTTGCCTTGCCGTACCAGCCGCATCGCCAAATATGGCTTCCGCATCATCCTGGAGCAGGGCTTGAACCGGCAGATCCGGTTGATGGCGGCCGAGTTCGGTTTCCGCGTCACCCAGCTGCGCCGCGTACGCATCGACAACATCAAGATCGGCGCGCTCAAGCCGGGCCAATGGCGCAACCTCACCGAGCAGGAGCTGCGCGGCCTGCTGCCGCAACAGCAGCAGTGGTGAAGTGTGACGCGCTCACCGCGCCTTGCGCGCGGTGCCGCTAGACTCGGCTGCGCTCTCCATCCAGCCGCTTCGGATCCGTGCATGATCAAGCCCGCATTGCCCGCCAACGAAACCGAACGTCTTGCCGCGTTGCAGCGCTACCGCGTGCTGGACACCGCACGCGAGCAGGAATTCGATGACCTGGTGACGATTGCCCGCACCATCTGCGGGACGCCGATGGGGGCGGTTACCCTGATCGATCAGCACCGGCAATGGTTCAAGGCGCTGCAGGGGCTCGATGGCGAACAGACTCCGCGTGACGAGGCCTTCTGCGCGCATACCATCCTCACCCCGCAAGAGCTGACGGTGGTTACCGATGCCCGCCAGGACCAACGCTTCAGTGGCAATCCATCGGTGCTGGGTGACCCGCATATCCGCTTCTACGCTGGCGCGCCGTTGCTGACCAGCGAAGGGTATGCACTGGGCTCGCTATGCGTGTTCGATTCGGTGCCGTCGCAACTGGGCACGCCGCAGGCCGAGGCGCTGCGCGCGCTGTCGCGTCAGGTCAGTCGCTTGCTGGAGATGCGTCTGCTGCGGATCGAGATCGATCACCACCAGGTCGAGCACGAGTGGTACGAGGCGCGGCTGGTCGAGTACTACCAGCAGCTGGAGCAGGCCAACCTGGAGCTGTCCGAGCAGACCCGTACCGATCCACTGACCGGTCTGCCCAATCGACGCGCCCTGTCCGCCGCGCTTTCGGAGGCGATCGAACGGGCAGCGGAGGTGCCGCCCGCGGTTGCCATCGTCGATATCGACCACTTCAAGATGGTCAATGACATCCATGGCCATGCCGAGGGTGATCGGGTGCTTACCGAGCTGTCGAGCGTATTGAGGTCGCAGTTCACCGGGCGTGGCATGGCGGCCCGCTATGGCGGCGAGGAGTTCGTGATCCTGATGCCGGATACTCCCCTGCAGCAGGCCGAGCTGCAGTGCGAATACCTGCGCGAGTCGGTAGGTCTGCTGCCGATCGGCCTGCCGATCTCGATCAGCATCGGCCTGGCCGTGCACCGCAGCGGCGAAACACCGGGCGATACCCTGCGCCGCGCCGATGCCGCGCTCTACCAGGCCAAGGCCGAAGGCCGCGACCGGGTGGTGGTGGCGGGCTGAGCCTGCGTCTCGACGCCTGCGACCGGGCGCGTGCATGCTGGGCCAGCTCCTGATGCCGTGAGAACCCCATGCTGCAGACCCTGGCTGTCGCCAACTACCGTTCCCTGCATGAGCTGGCCGTGCCGCTGGCGCGGCTGAACCTGGTCACCGGCGACAACGGCAGTGGCAAATCCAATCTCTACCGCGCGCTGCGGCTGCTGGCGCAGACCGCGCGTGGTGGCGTGGCCACCGCGCTGGCGGGTGAGGGCGGGCTGGAGTCGGCGCTGTGGGCCGGCCCGGAACGGATAAGCCGGGCCATGCGCGAGGGCGAGATGCCGGTGCAGGGCACGGCGCGCAGCACGCCGGTGTCCTTGCGACTGGGGTTTGCCGCCGAGGACTTCGGCTATGCAATCGACCTGGGCCTGCCGGTGCCGGGCAACTCGATGTTTGATCGCGACCCGCAGATCAAGAGCGAAAGCATCTGGGCCGGGCCCTTCCTGCGCAGCAGCAACCTGTTGGTCGAGCGGCGCGGCAGCGTGGTACGGCGAAGGGCAGGCCGCAGTTGGGAGGTGGTGGAAGAGCACCTGTCGGGCTTCGACAGCCTTTTCAGCCAGTTGGCCGATCCGCAGCGCATGCCGGAAGTGCTGGCCCTGCGCGAGTACATCCGCCGCTGGCGCTTCCACGACCATTTTCGTTCCGATGCCGCTGCCCCGGCGCGACAGCCGTGCATGGCGATACGTACGCCGGTGCTGGCCGATGACGGTCATGACTTGGCGGCGGCTTGGCAGACCATCATCGAGATCGGCGATGGGCAGGGCCTGCAGCGCTCGCTGGAGGATGCGTTCCCGGGCGCGCAGGTGCGGATCGAGGGCTGGGAGGGGCGCTTGTCGCTGAAGTTCGCGCAGCCCGGCCTGTTGCGTCCGCTGGCGGCCAGTGAGTTGTCCGATGGCACCCTGCGCTACCTGTTGCTGATTGCCGCGCTGCACACGCCACGGCCGCCCCCGCTGCTGGTGCTCAACGAGCCGGAAACCAGCCTGCATCCGGACCTGCTGCCGGCGCTGGCGCGCTTGATCATCAACGCAGCGGCGCGCAGCCAGCTGTGGGTGGTGTCGCATGCCTCGCGGCTGATCGCCGCGCTGCAGGAGGACCCCGCCTGCAATGCGCTGCGCCTGCACAAGGAATTCAGCCAGACCCGGCTGTGGGGCGTTGGCAATCTGGAAGGACCGGCCTGGTACTGGCCGCAGCGTTGATCAGGCGACCGGGCCGGCCGCGGCTTGTGGCCGCAGGCGGTTGAGCAGCGGGTGCAGGAAGACGCCGCCGAGGATGATCGCCACGCCGAGGTAGAACTGCGGCGTCAGTTCGTGCTGCTCACCCAGGAACAGCATCGCCAGCAGGATCGCGTAGACCGGCTCCAGGTTGGTGACCAGCTGCACCGTATACGCGCTGAGGTGCTTGAGCGCGACCAGCGCCAGGGCAAACGGCAGCAGCGTGCACAGCCCGGACAGGGCCAGCAGCAACAGGCCGTCGTGCAGGTTGGGCAGCACCCACAGGTCGCTGGCCAGGGCTGGCAACAGCAGCGGCATGGCCGGTGCCAGCAGGGTCAGGGTCAGGGTGCCGGCGCCCAGCTCCAGCGCGGTGACCGTCAACGGATCAGCGTGGCCGACCATGCGCTTGTTGAACGAGCCGAAGATGGCCACCAGCAGCGCGGAAACCGCACCCACCGCCACGCCCAGGCGCATGCCATCGGGCACGCCACCAACCACCAGCGCCACGCCGGGCAGCACGATCACGCCCAGCGCCAGTTCGCGCAGCTGGAACGGACGCCGCGCGATCCACGGTTCGATGATGGCGGTGAACACCGGCGCCAGTGCGATGCAGGTGGCAGCCACCGACGCATTGGCCAGCTTCACCGCGCCATAGAAGGTGAGCCAATGCAGCGCGACCAGCGCGCCGATGCCGGCATAGCCCAGCACCAGCCGCGGGTTCAAGCCGGACAGGCCACGCCACACCCGCGGCAGCAGTGCCAGCATCGCCACCACCAGCAACATCCTCCACCACACCAGCGGCAGTGCCGGTAGCGTGATCAGCTTGCCGAGGATGGCAGTGACGCCCCACAACAGGACGCAGAAATGGATCTGCAGGAGGGCTTTGCGGGTGTCGTTGGTAGGCATCGGCGTATTGTCGCCGATGCACGTGACAAGCGCCGCGTCGTCGCCTTCAGTTTTTATCGACCAGCTGCTGCAACGCGCGTGCAGCCGCCGGATTGCGGTGCTTGGCCGCGCTGATGAAATAGAGGAAGACCTCACGCGGCGCGGCGGCGGGCAGGGGCGCGGCCAGATGCGGCAGATCCGGGTTGTCTTCGCCCTTCCGCCAGCGTTGGACACGCGCGGCCCACTGCTGCAGTTCGGCAGCCGGATAACCGGTGGCGTGCTGGTCGCGGCTGCCCATCAGCCGCGCATAGACAAAGTCGCCGGACAGGTCGGCGGCGTTCGGGTAATCGCTGGCGTCGGTATAGACCAGGGCGATGCCTTGCTGGCGGATCAATGCGACCAGTTCCGCATCGAAACACGTGGGATCGCGCACCTCCACGGCATGCCGCTGGCGGCGACCGTTGACCTGTGCAGGCAGCAGTTGCAGGAAGGCTGCCAGATCGTCGCGCTCCAGGCGTCGCCCGGCTTCGAACTGCCAGACCAGTGGGCCGAGGCGATCACCAAGATGACTGATGCCATCGATGAAGTCCTCGATCTGCCCGCCGGTGCCGGCCAGTTTGCGCGCGGTGACAATCCGCTTGGGTGCCTTGGCCGAAAACACGAAGCCTTCCGGCGTGGCATCGCGCCAACCGGTGTAGATGTGCGGCTTCTGCGCGCCGTAATAGGTGCCGTTGATCTCGATGCTGGTCAGTTGCTGGCTGGCGTATTCCAGCTCACGGCGCTGCACCAGCCCGACCGGGTAGAAGGTGCCGCCGCGCCACGGCACATAGGTCCAGCCACCGATGCCGATGTGGACGCCGGGTGTGTGCGGCGCGCTCGCAAACAGATCGTTCAACGCAAAGCTCCGATGGTGTAGGAACGGCATAAGCCGCGAAGCCGACAATGTACCCGCACCAGGTAGCGCCGAGCCATGCTCGGCAAGGGCGTTACACGCAGCGCATCACCACCGCTGGCTTGGCTGGCAAAGCCCCTTGCCGAGCATGGCTCGGCACTACAGCTCCCTCCCTTGCGCAGCAGGGGAGGGCTGGGGAGGGGTTGGCTTTTGGCCGTTTGCTTGTTGTTGGCTTCGCGGCTTACGCGGCTCCTGCAGGGTTGCTTGTAACGCTCTTGCCGAGCATGGCTCGGCACTACGTGGTTGGGGCCCAGGGGTCATAGCTGCCGAACCACCACAGGTGGCCCTCGGGGTCGCGGCAGGCGTAGCCGCGGCCGCCGTAATCCTGGTTGGCGATGTCGATCACGATCTCCGCACCGGCAGCCTTGGCCTGCGCGTAATGCGCGTCGGCGTCACTGACGATCACGCAGGCGCTCTGCGTCTCCATGCCGCCGACTTCGTCGGGCTGGATCATGTTGCTGCCCCATTCGCCAGGCTGCACCGAGCCCAGCATGATCATGCCGTTGCCGAATACCAGCTGCGCATGGTGAACCACCTCGCCGTCCTGGTAGACGGCATGGCGCTGGAACCCAAAGGCCTTGCACAGCCAATCGATCGCGGCCGGTGCGTCGCGGTAGCGCAGGCAGGGGATGATGGTGGCGGTGGTACGGGCGGCCAGGTCCATGGGGGCATGCGGGCAGTTGTGGAAAGGCGAGGGTGGGCGCGCTCGCGTTACCATCGCGAGAAGACCGGCCCGGTGCCGGCATCGATCCAAAGGGAGAGCGTATTGAATAGTTGGTTGGGTGGCGGGCTGGTGCTCGCGATGGGCGTGGTGGCACCGATGGCGGCAGCACAAGACGCGGTGCCGACGGAACTGCAGCAGTTGGACGCCACGGTGGAGCGTGTGCGCCAGCAGTTCGACGTGCCGGGCGTGGCAGTGGCGGTGGTCAAGGACGGCAAGGTGGTGCTGGAGCGCGGCTGGGGCCTGCGTGAGCTGGGCAAGCCGGAGCCGGTGCAGGCCGATACCCTGTTCGCCATTGCCTCCAATACCAAGGCCTTCACCGCGACCTCGCTGAACCTGCTGGCCGAGGAAGGCAAGCTGAAGATGGACGACCGGGTGGTGGATCACCTGCCGTCGTTCCGCATGTCCGACCCCTACGTCACCGGCGAGATGCGCATCCGCGACCTGCTCTCGCACCGCAGCGGTTTGAGCCTGGGCGCAGGCGACCTGCTGTTCTGGCCGACCACCCGCTACAGCAATGCCGAAGTGGTGGCGCGGCTGGCGCAGGTGCCGTTGAAGAATGGCTTCCGTGACCGCTATGCCTACGACAACATCCTGTACGCGGTGGCCCAGCAGGTGATCGAGAAGGTGTCCGGGCAGTCGTTTGCCGACTTCCTGCAGCAGCGCATCTTCGACAAGGTCGGCATGGCCGACACCCGTTACAACGCCGATCACCTCAAGCCGGGTGACAAGGCTGCCGTTGGCCACGCCAAGTACGACTTCAAGGACCTGCGGCCGGTGCCGCCGCTGACCTGGTCCAACAACGCCGGTGCCGGTGGCATCTATTCCAGCGTGCATGACCTGGCCAAGTGGATGAACGTGCAGCTGGCCGAGGGCAAGCTTGCCGATGGCACGCCGCTGTTCAGCGAAAAGACCCAGCAGCAGATGTGGCAGATGCAGATCCCGCAGGTGGTGCCCAAGCCGTCGGTACCGGAACTGGCTGCCGCACGTCCCAACTTCGCCGGTTATGGCGAGGGCTGGAGCCTGAGCGATTACCGGGGGCAGAAGCTGGTCTGGCATACCGGCGGCTGGCCGGGCCAGGTGTCGCGGCTGACCCTGGTGCCGGAGCAGAACCTGGGCGTGGTGGTGCTGACCAACCAGGAATCCGGGGCCGCCTTCAATGCCATCACCATGAGCGTGCTGGATGCGATGCTGGGTGCACCGGGCCATGACTGGGTGGGCGCCTACGCCGCTGGCGTGGCCAAGGCGCAGGGCAATGCCGATGAAGGCTGGGACAAGCATGTGGCGGCGCGCGATGCCAAGAGCAAGCCGTCGCTGCCGCTGACCAAGTATGCAGGCACTTATGGCGATGCCTGGTATGGCGATGTATTCGTCGAGCAGCAGGGTGGCAAGCTGCGCCTGCGCTTTGGTGCCACCGCCGATCTGGTGGGCACGATGGAGCATTGGCAGCACGACACCTTCATCGTGCGCTGGGACAACCGTTCGCTCAACGCCGATGCCTTCGTCAACTTCAGCCTGGACCCGGACGGCAAGGTGCGCGAGGTGCGCATGCAGGCGGTGTCGTCCTTGACCGATTTCAGCTTCGACTTCCAGGATCTGCTGCTGAAGCCGAAGGCGGAATGAAGCGTTTGTAGGAGCGGCGTAAGCCGCGAAGTCGGGAAATCATCAGGTTGCAGCTGTTTCGTGTACGGAAAGGGCGCCAGCTTCGCGGCTGACGCCGCTCCCACAACCAGACAGTTCCGCATCGCCTAGACAGACACAACACAGGCCGCGATGGGACAATCGCGGCCTGTTCCGGTTTTACAGGTCGTGGCGATGCTGCGCTGGTTCGAGTCCCTGATCCCCGTTTTCCCGCCGCTGGATACGCGCACGCCGCCGCGTGGCGTGGTGCGTTTCTACCTGCATTACCTGCGCCCGGTGTGGCCGGTGCTGCTGGCCACGCTGGTCGCCGGCCTGCTGCTGGCATTGGTGGAAGTGGCGATGTTCGATTTCCTCGGCCGCATCGTCGACATGTTGGCCGACAGCGCCGGGCCCGGCTTCTTCCAGCGCCACGCCAGCGAGTTGCTGTGGATGGCCGGCATCACCTTGCTGGCGCGACCGCTGCTGGTGGCCCTGCACAACCTGCTGGTCAACCAGTCCATCGTGCCCGGCCTGAGCAACCGCTCGCGCTGGCTGATGCACAACCACGTGGTGCGGCAGAGCCTGAGCTTCTTCCAGAACGACTTTGCCGGCAGCGTTGCCAACCGGGTGATGCAGACCGGCACCTCGCTGCGCGAATCGGCTGTGCAGATGGTCGATTCGCTGTGGTACATCGTGGTCTATACCGGCACCGCGCTGTATCTGTTCGCGCAGGCCGACTGGCGGCTGATGCTGCCCTTGGCCGCGTGGCTGCTGGCCTATATCGCTATCGGCGTGTACTTCGTACCGCGCATGAAACACCGCGCCTGGATCGCCTCCGATGCGCGCTCGCGCGCGATGGGGCGCATCGTCGATGGCTATACCAACATCGCCACCCTCAAGCTGTTCGCGCACAGTGGCCACGAGCAGCGCTATGTGGCCGAGGCCATCCAGGAGCTGGCCGAAAAGCACCGCGCACAGACCCGCATCACCACCGGGCTGGAGCTGGTCATTGCCATCCTCAACGGCTTCCTGATCGTCGGCACCTGCGGGCTGGCCTTGTGGCTATGGCAGGCCAGCCTGATCAGCGTGGGCGCGATCACCCTGGCCACCGGTCTGGTGATCCGCATCCACAACATGTCCGGCTGGATCATGTGGACCATCAACGGCATTTTCGAGGACATCGGCACCGTGCAGGACGGCATGGAGACCATCGCCCAGCCGCTGACGGTGCAGGATGCAGCCGACGCCAAACCCTTGCTGGTCAGCGCCGGTGCGGTGGATTTTGAGAATGTGCATTTCCACTATGGCAAGCGCGGTGGGGTGATGGCCGGTTTGAACCTGGCGGTGAAGCCGGGCGAGAAGATCGGCCTGGTCGGTCCGTCGGGGGCTGGCAAATCCACCCTGGTAAACGTGCTGCTGCGGCTGTATGACCTGGAAAGCGGGCGGATCCTGATCGATGGCCAGGACATCGCCCACGTCACCCAGGACAGCCTGCGTGCACAGATTGGTGTGGTCACCCAGGATACGTCGTTGCTGCATCGCTCGATCCGCGACAACCTGCTGTACGGGCGACCGGATGCCAGCGAGGAGCAGCTGCGCGCCGCCGTGGCCAAGGCGCGTGCCGAAGGCTTCATCGCGTCCCTGGTTGATGGACAGGGACGGCAGGGCTACGACGCCCATGTCGGTGAGCGCGGGGTGAAGCTGTCCGGCGGCCAGCGCCAGCGCATCGCCATTGCCCGCGTGCTGCTGAAGGACGCCCCCATCCTGATCCTCGACGAAGCCACATCGGCCCTGGATTCGGAAGTGGAAGCGGCGATCCAGGACAGCCTGGACGAGTTGATGGGCGACAAGACCGTGATCGCCATTGCCCATCGACTATCCACCATCGCGCGCATGGATCGCTTGGTAGTGATGGATCAGGGCCGCATTGTCGAAACCGGCACCCATGCCGAGCTGGTTGCCGCAGGCGGGTTGTATGCGCGCTTGTGGGCGCGCCAGACCGGTGGCTTCGTGGCCGTGGATGGTTGAGGTGCAACGGGACCTGTAGTGCCGAGCCATGCGCGACAGAGGACTTCCCGGTAACGCTTCTGCCGAGCATGGCTCGGCACTACGGCTCCCTCCCTTGCGCAGCAGGGGAGGGCTGGGGAGAGGTTGGCTTCTCGACCTCGGGCCACAATGGTGCGCACCCCGCTCCGATGGTTGGTGTGGAAAGCTCCTGCCGGGCATGGCTCGGCACCGCCAGCGTCGTGCTTGGCGGGTGCTCAGGCTGTGCCGATACGCGCCAACAGCAGGCCGACCACCACCATCGCGATGGCGATGACCACCATCGAGGCAAACAACCAGCCGCGACGACGTTGGCGTTGGCTGGCGCTGATCGCAGCGTTGAACATGGCCACGCGCTGCTGCTCGCTGGTGGCGATGAGGGCCTTGGCCCTGGCCGCGCCCTCATCGGCGCCAAGCCGCCCGGCCGTGATGTCGTCGGCGATGATTTCCAGTTGCTGCATCACTTCAGATTGCAGCTTCTGCAGTTCCAGCGTGGCGTCATTGTGGTTTGACAAGCAGGGGTTCTCGCAACCGGATTCAGGATGAGGGGGACTGTAACGCTTGCCGGATCACCCGTGACAGGATCGCCGGGTCATCGGCGGCCAGATGTTGGCCCAGTCGTAACAAACCGATGCCGAACCCGCACATCAGCATGCCCGGTAACACGGCAGGCAACAGCATCAGGTCCGCCCCGCCGAGCTGCGTCGCTGTCACAACGCTCCACAGCACGCAGAAGCCGAGCCAGAACAGCATGAAAATGAACACCAGCGCCGGCAGCGCAAAACGTCCGTGCAGTTCGCAGCCCTGTGGGGTGCTGCGCAGGGCACCGCGGAAGTGCGGCTTGAAGGAGTTGCGCATCACCCTGCGGTGATACAGGTGTACACCGCGCTCGCTTACCGAGCCGGCGACGCTGCCGGTAGCGGTCAGGTTGCCACGCGCAGTGGCTGCGCGCAGCGCCTGCAACGCCTGTTCGTGCGGCAGTGGGCTGGAAAAGGCGACGTGCGTACGCGGAAACAACCAGGTCCAGAAAGACATGCGGTCCATCGATTCAGGGATGGGACAAGATAGCCGCAGGCGCCGGGATTGCCTATTGCAGATTGCTGCCAGGGGTGCGCATGGCTTTCTTCACCAGGGCGGTGATCTTCTTCTCGACCTCCGGCGTGATCGCGGTCAACGCGTACGCGGTGGCCCACATCGCCCCGTCATCCAGCATTGCCATGTCGTTGAAGCCCAATGTCGAATAGCGCGAGCCGAACTTGCTGGCCCCCTGGAAGAACAACACGACCTTGCCATCGCGCGCATAGGCGGGCATGCCGTACCAGGTCTTGGGGGTGAGCGTGGGAGCGGTGGTGGTGACAATGGCGTGCACGCGTCGCGCCATCTGTTGCTCGGCGGCGGGCATCTCAGCGACCTTGGCCAGCAGCTCGGCTTCGCCGTCGGCCTTCAGTTTTCCAGCCTTGGCCTCGGCCTTGAGTTCGCGTGCGCGCTCCTTCATCGCGGCCTGTTCTTCGGCGGTAAAACCTTTGGTTCTGGCGGTGGCCATGGAAGCTCCGATAGGACAAGGAAGGCAGGGTTTTTTAACCCAGACCGGGTAGCCAAATGTAAAACATGGGTGCAAGCCGGGAGGTCATCGTTGGCAGGTGAAAGCAGGAACAGCTTGGCCGGCTGCCTAGCCGGCCTGGCCGAGTTCGCGTTCTATGCGCCGATCCGGAATCAGCCAAAGCAAGGCGACGGTCGCATACAGCAACTGCGCAAGATGCGCGTTGACGAAGCTAAGGGCGATTCCGCTGATGTACAGCACCGGCGAGAGCTTGCCCTTCCAGTCACTGCCGAGCGCGTGCCGCAAGCGCGAGCTCTCGCCATCAGCGGCGACGATGCGCCGTTGCAGGATCCAGTAGGCGATGGCGGCCGCCAACAGGATGCAGCCGTACAACGCGGTAGGCAGCGGCTGCTGATTGAAATCGTCCATCCAGTGCGTGGCGAATGGCAGCAGCGACAACCAGAACAGCAGGTGCAGATTGGCCCACAGCACGCTGCCTGTCACCTTCTGGCAGGCCTGCAGCAGGTGATGGTGGTTGTTCCAGTAGATGCCGACGTAGACGAAGCTCAGCAGGTAACTGAGCAGGGTAGTGAGCAGTGGTCGCAACGCATCCAGGGTGGCGCCTTCGGGAGGGCGCATCTCCAACACCATGATGGTGATGATGATGGCCATGACGCCATCGCTGAATGCTTCCAGTCGCCCCTTGCCCATCACCTGCTCCTGCCTGGATATGCCGATGGATTTGCTGCGGAACGCTAGCACGAAGTGCCGTCGAGGCAATGTGTGCGGTTTGCGGGGTGAGGGCGTCCCTGCGCAGCTGGGCGCAGGGACGCCTGTTGTTGCATCTACAACAGGCGCGTGCCCAGGGGAACCTCGTGCTCGGGCATGCACAGGCTCACCCGTCCCTCGGCGTCGTGAAAGCCGGTGACCAGGCATTCGGACATGAGTGGGCCGATCTGCTTCGGCGGGAAATTGACCACCGCCACCACCAGCCGGCCAAGCAGTTGTTCGGCACTGTACAGCGCGGTGATCTGTGCGCTGGACTTGCGGGTGCCCAGTTCCGGACCAAAATCCACCTGCAGGATATAGGCAGGTTTGCGCGCGGCAGCAAAGGGTTCGGCGGCGATGACGCGGCCCACCCGCAGTTCAACCTTGCTGAAATCGTTCCAATCGATGGTCTGCATGGAGGTGCTCGGAAGTTGGAGGGTAGTGGAATGGCGCAGGGCGCAGAAGCTCAGGCAGAACGCTGCTGCGTAAGCGCCATGCCAACGCTGGCCGGTGCAGTCAGGGCGAAGCCGAACTGTTGGTAGAGACGATAGGCCTCGCCATCGGCCAGCAGGCTGACATAGGCTGAGGCGGGTACCTCGCGCTGGATGTAGGCCTGGATTTCGCTCATGACCTTCTTGCCCAGGCCACGCCCCTGGTGGGCGGGCAATACCGCAATGTCGACCACCTGGTAGAAGCTGCCGCCATCGCCGATTACCCGTCCCATCGCAACCGTTTCATTGGCGCAGAGGATCTGCACGGCGAATAGGGAATTGGGCAACCCCCGGCTTGCGGCTTCGGCGGTCTTCGGGCTGAGCCCGCTGGCCTGGCGCAGGTGCCGGTAGGTATCGACGGAAGGAATGTCGTGGCTGATGGTATAGCTGGGTTCGCTCATCGTTGCATCCGGAATCCTGGGGTAGTGCGACCTGGCATCAGGCGGGCGACGCGATTGGCAAATAGACCTCATGCCAGAGGATGACCTTGCCGGCGTCATTGAACCGCATCAGCAGCATGGCGCGGAACAGTTCGTGGCGCCCATCAACATAGCGGATCCGCGCGCGCATCGAGAACACCACCGATGCGTCTTCCACGAGAGCATGATCGATCTCGTAGTCGATGCCGTCCATGCCGGCTTTCATGCCGTTGAGGAACTCGAGGTATTTGGCGGGATCGGCTTCGTAGCGGCGGCCATTGGGCTCGACGATGAATTGATCGGCGAAGCATTCACCGATCAATGCCTCGCTCAGCACGGAATCGCGATTGAGATGTCGGCGGTTCCAGTCGAGAACGGTATGTGCCAGCTGGAGGTAGTGCGCGCGTTGGCTTGTCATTGGGGTTGTGGTTCCAGTCGGCGGCAACGACTCAGTTGATGTTGCCGCTGGTGGCAATGGCCTGGCCGCGTCGGTTTACGGCAACGGCGGAGGGTTGCCAGATACTGCGTGGGCGGTGCCGGCGGCAGGCGATGCCGTGCTGCCCAGCACGGCCTGGGCGATGAGCTTGTCCAGACGACGGACGTCCAAGCCCTTGTTGAGGTTGACCTTGATATGACCGGCCTTGGTCCAGAGTTCAATTTCGGAGTTGAAATTGAACAGGCCGTGGCCGTTCTCCGACGACCACATATAGATGGATGAGTACGGCAGCGAATAGATTTCCACCTTCTTGCCGGTAATGCCCTGCGCATCGCGCACGATCAGCCGCTTGTTGGTGAACACCGCCGAGTCACGGAAGGTCTTGTAGGCCGCTACGGCGGCCTCGCCGGGGACCAGGATGTCGTTCACGTCCTGCGGGATCGGGCATTCCGATACCAGCGTCCAGGCCAGGATTGCATTTGTTTCCATGTTGAAGCCTTCCCCTGATTGTTTACTTTCGAGCGATGGAAACGAAATTGTAGGCGGCGCCCGGAGCAGGGCAATAGGCCCGAAGGCATGCCTGTCGGTGGCGCTGGCGAGGCCCATCAGGCGCCGCTGCGCAGGCGGGTGGCGTTGAGCTGAGGGAAGCGCTCGATGATGCTGACTGCCTCGCTCCAGCAGGACTGCTGGCTCAGCGGAAGGACCACTGCGGGCAGGTCCTTGAAGTGGAATTCGACCCTGCGTTCGGGGGTGGGCTGATGGCTGATGAGGATGGGCATGCGACCGTTCCGAAGATGCCAGACGAGCTCCTCGATGACATCGTTCCAGGCGTCGTGCTCCAGCGCATCTATCCATTCCATCAGTGCCCAACGCCCATGCGGGGCCGGGCAATGGAGCGCCATCGGCCTGGATGAAGGTAGGGGCGAGTTCTGGCGGTGCAGCGGTTTCCAGCCGAAGTCGCCCGGTTCGTACTGCGCAACACAAACCGATCATGCCACAGCTTGCGGTGATTGGCGGAGCGCGGCCGGTGCTGCCGGGGCGCGGTTCTGGCCCCCTATCCGATGCGCCATTTTCCATGCGCATGCGGCGGCGTGTGCTTCACGCCGTTGTTTGATCGCGCCGTGGCATTTGATGCTGCGCTGTTCACCGCGCCGCTCCTGCGGGAGACAGTCAGTAAGCGCACAGGCCCGTACAGTCGGGATCACTCATGGCCTTGATGATGGTCTCGATGTCGGCGCGGTTGTCCAGCGGTGCGTCGGCAAGAATGACCCTGGCGGCGTCGGCAATCTGCTGGCGGGCCGGCAGTTGCAGCGCGGAGGCAAACAGCGACGAACTCTCCGCCATTGCCCGCACGACCTGCGTGCGGTAGCTGGGTTGCAAAGCCTGGTTGCCGATGCTCATCAGGTTGCCGCTATAGCTGTTTACCAGGCCGCCACGCAGCTGGTTCAGCCCTGCCAGGCGTATGGGGGTGAGTTCCTCCGGCGGCAGTGCCGCCGTGAATGCGGTCAACGGCTGGATCTGCGTGGCCAGGCAACGCAGCAGGAACGGATGCAGGCGTTCGAGCTCCTGCTGGAATGCCACGATGTTTGTTTCCATCACCGTGCCCATCTGCCGTGCGATTTCCTCTGCGCTTGCCTGGGGCGGGAGATGTTCCTTCAGCCCGGTCAGTGCATAGGCCATCGACAAGCGGTTGGCCTGGCCACAGATGTCCATCAACTGACCGATGTTGGCGGCGTCGTAGGTCTGTGATTGCAGGAAACGATGACTGTCGGACAGGACATCAAGCAGTGCGCGTGTTTCTGGTTCGCTGATGCGGGGCATCTCCCCCTTGGCGGCGCTCTCTGCGATGCGCTGCTGCAGCTTGGCGCTGGCGTCCATATAGACCGCGTGGGGTTGTGCGGGTGTCTGCGCGTGCGCCTGCAGTGAAGCAAGGCTGAGGCAGGCGGCGGCCAAACAGGTGAGCAGCGACTTCATGTCAGTGAGATCCGGAAAGTTGGAGCAGCAGGTATCGGCATCGGCGCCGAACGGTGGTGAATGATAGTTCGGTGCTGCCGATGACGCGAAAGCAGAAGCCCGGCGGATGCCGGGCTTCTGCTGACCGAACAGGTTGGCCGATCGCTTACTCGATCGGCTGTTCCAGCATCAGCTGGCGGGCAAAGCGCACCGGCGGCGCACCGTAGGACAGGATCTGATCGTGGTAGGCCTTCAGGTTGAAGTTCGCACCCTGCTTGTCCTGCACGGCCTTGCGGGTGTCGAAATGCTCCTGCGCACCGACGAAGTAGGTCGGCAGCTGGGCCGAGGTGAGCTGCGCGCGCACCCACTTGCCCGAGGCTTCGCTTTCCTGCTGGAAGGCATCGTGGGTCATCAGCTGCATGGCCTGCTCGCGGCTCCAGTTGTCCACGTGCACACCCTGGTCGAGGATGGCGTTGGCAATGGTGCGCAGGTAGAACTTCAGCTGCACCAGGTGGAACAGCGGATCGTTATCCAGGTAACCCTGCTCCTGCATCATCCGCTCGGTGTAGACCGCCCAGCCTTCTGCAAACAGGCCCGAACGCAGTACCGCGCGCAGCGTCGACGGGAACTTGCCCGAGTGCCAGCCTTCCAGGTAATGGCCAGGGGTGCCTTCATGGATGGACAGCAGGTGGATCATGCGGCTGTTGTATTCGCGCAGGAAGGAGTCGACCTGCTTGTCGTTCCAGTCGTCCGGAATCGGCGAGACCGCGTAGAAGGTCTTCAGGTTCTTGTCCAGCGGGCCCGGCGAATCGCAATAGGCCACGGCCACGCCACGCTGGAATTCCGGCATCAGGATGATGTCGACCGGTGCGTCCGGCAGAGTCATCAGGTCATGTTTGCGCACGAACTCGGTGGACTGGTCGAGCGCGGCCTTGGCATCGTCCACGACCTTGTCGCGGGCCGGCTTGTCGGCATAGGCAAGTTCCAGTGCGGCTTCGATCGCCTTCTGCTGCTGGTCGTCGGTCGGGTCGGCCGGCATTTCCGGTGCGCCCGGCTTGTCCTTCAAGACCACCTGGGCGATGCCGTACATGTCCTTGCGCACGCGGGTCAGCTCGGCGCGAGCGCGCTCGCCGATCTCGGCGCGCGACAGCGAGGAGTTGAGCGAGAACTTCAGCTTCTGGTCGTACTTTTCCGCACCGATGCGGAACTCGCCCTTGGCGTTGGGCACCAGGGTCTTGTCCAGCCAGTTCTGCTGTTCTTCGACTGCCGTGGTCAGTTTGGCGATAGCAGCCTTCAGGCGCTCCTGGTCGGCGGCTTCGAGCTGGCCGATGTTGGGCATGATGAACGTTTCAACCAGGCTGAGGATGCCGCGGTTCTGCTTGGCCACGGTTTCGGCGTGGATCTTCGGCACGCGCGCCGGGTCCAGGTTGGCACGGGCGGCGGCGAAGATCTGCGGGATCAGCTCGATGCGCGCGGTGGCCGACTTCAGACGCTCCGGCAGCGGCGCGAACTCGCGCGCCATCAGGCCGTAGATGGCGCTGCCGGCCAGGCCGTTGTAGACCTGCGGGTCCCACTTCCACGACTGCATGGTTTCGTTGGACCAGATGTCCGACTGCAGCTGGTTGCGCAGGATGGCGGCATCCACCTGGTTCTCGCGGCCGAGCTTGCTCACGTCCAGCTTGTCCAGCTCGGCGAGCAGGGCCTTGCTGGCCTCCAGGCTCTTCTGCTGGCCGGCGGCGCTGAGATCATCGAGCTGGCTGTCATAGCGGTGGTCGCCGATCTGGGTGGCGCTGACCGGGGACAACTGCATCCAGGTGTCCAAAGCCTTCTTCGACAGCTCGGCGAACTGGGCATCGGCTTGGCTTTGGCCGGCCTGCTCGGTGGAGGTGGACGGCGCGGTCGGGGCGTCGCCGCTCTGGCAGCCTGCCAGGCTGGCGAGCAGGGCGGCGGCGAGCAGGTGCTTGCGCATCGGTATTCCTGTTGCTGAGGGGAAACCCCGAGCATAGGCGGACAGGGCCTGTACCGCACATGCCGTTGGTTGGTGGCGGGCTGTCGAAACAGGTGGTTCAGCGCAGCCGGGGCCCTGTAGCCCGGGTAAGCGCAGCGCACCCGGGGTCTTGATTCACCGTCATCGAATCTCAGGCTCACCGAATCCCCGGGTGCGCTGCGCTTACCCGGGCTACGGGCTGCACAAATTTTTAGCCTTCGTATTCAGCCAAGTCGTTATGCTGCCGCCACGACATCACATGGAACATGGACGCATGAAACAGCAGCACGGAAGGACCTTGGCGTTGGCATTGGGCGCGCTGCTCGCGCTCGCCGGTTGCGCCAAGCACGACATGTCGGCCGAAAGCGCGGCGGTGGCGGCCGATGCCGTGCAGTCGCCGGAAGGCGCGTTCCTGGCTTATGAGCACACGGTGCAGCTGCAGTTGCCGGGCAAGGACATCGCGCCCAGGGTGAAGGCTGTATCCGATGCGTGCCAGAGCGCGAAGTTTGGCGATTGCGCGGTGCTCAACGTGTCCCAGCAGGGCGGCGATACACCCAGCGGCTCGATCAAGGTGCGGGTTGCCCCCAAGGGGGTGGAGCCGCTGATCGCACTCGCCAGCGACAAGGGTGAGGTGACCACCCGCAATACCGAGGCCGAGGACCTGGCCCAGCAGGTCGCCGATACCCAGCTGATGCAGGACCGTTTGAAAGCCGAGCATGAGCGCCTTCTCGAGTATCAACAGCGCAAGGATCTGGCGGTGGCGGACCTGCTGACGATTTCGCAGCGGCTGTCGGAAATCGAAGCAGGCCTGCAGCAGGCCAACCGCGATGCGGCCCAGCAGCACCGTCGCATCGACACGCAGTTGGTCACCATCAACATCGAATCCACCAACAGCCAACGCAACCGCAGCGAGATCGGCCAGGCGTTTGGAGATTCAGGCGAGATCTTCACCACCAGCCTGGCCTACCTGATCCGCATCGCCGCAGGCTTGCTGCCGGTGGTCCTGATTGGCGGCTTCCTTGCTTGGCTGGTACGCCTGTGGTGGCGCCGCCGCAAGAAGCAGTAATCCTTGGCGTTGCGGGAGCGGCGTCAGCCGCGAAGCTGGTGCCGTTTCAGATCATCAGTTTTGCGGCTGACGCCGCTCCTGCAAAGGCCGGCATCAGCCATGCAGATGCAGCTCGGGAATGCGTTTCTCGTGCGCGGCAAACAGTTCCTGGAACTCTTCTTCGTTGAACTCATCAGGCAGATACACCGCCACCTGGCTGCTGACGCCATCGGCGTCAATGCGCTCGCGTGGGCCCGCGCGCAGTGATACTTCGCGGTCCTTCCAGGTGGTGACCCAAGGCGTCTCATCCCATTGGGTCACTTCAGCGTTGTCTGCATCCCAGATAACAACAATCGTAAACATGGCGTCTCAACTCTTCAGGGCGCGGTGTTCGCTGGTGATGGTCGCACCTTCACCCATCACCTTGGTGACCGGCGTGCGGGTGGCTACGTCCAGTAGTCGTTCCCATTGTTCGACGGTCAATGCGCCGGTAGCAGAAAGAATGCGGTGCACCTGCAGCTTACCGGCTTCATCGCGGCTGGAGGTGAGCTCGGCGTTGAACTCACCCAGCTCCCAGCCTTTTTTCTCTGCATACATCCGCAAGGTAATCGCGGTGCAGGCCGCCAGTGATGCCAGATACAGATCGAACGGCGCCATGCCCGCATCCTGCCCGCCCAGCCGGGCTGGCTCATCGGCAACAAGTTCGTGGACGCCGTTGCTGATGCGATGGGCGTAGTTGCTTCCCGTTGATTCAATGGTGACGTGGGCCATGGCGGCTTCCTTCGGAACGAACCGCCAAACTACTGCGATACAGGCAGCTCCGGTAGTCGCCGTTTATTGCCTGCATCGTCCCATCGGCTGAACGATGCCGCCGTTCACGCCGTCACGAAGGCAGCGCGCCCGGCAGGGAGGGCCGTTGCGGCCTCCTCAAGCAGGCAGTTGACGGCGGTCTTCAACATCTTTGGCGCGATGAAATGGCGATGCACCGGGTCCACCGCGGCCATGTACAGGTGCCCGAAGGGATTGTGGCAGTACACCCGCGTGGAAAGGCTGAAGGTGATCAGCTCGCCGTCGCGCTGCGCCGTGACGCTGGAGCGGAACTGCAGGTGACGATCATCAGCGCCAAGCAGAACCTGCGCGGAATTGGCCTTGATGGCAGTGGCCAGCACCGGGAAGCGCCCGGCGAAACGTTGTACTGGCGTATCGCTCAGCAATGATGACACCGGGCAGCCCAACGACGAGGTGCGCAGTCGCAACGGCCGCGCCAGCAGATTCCGTAACCGCATCAGGCCGCTGACGCTGCCAGCAGGCTGTTGGATGAAGGCGGTGAGCAGCGCTGCCAGCAACTGTTCCGGATTGCTGCCACCGAGCCAGCGCTGATCCATCTGGACCTCGACGTGGTCCTGATGGTGGTGATGCGGCAGTTGCTGGGCCAGCAGCGAGTTCGGCGGCAGGTGATGGCTGCTGCGTGCCTGCAGCGCGGGCAGCCGGTGCGAACGGGTGCCGCTGCGCGGACAGCGTTGCACCAGTTGCTGGCGCAGCTGTCCGGCATGCCGGCGCAAAAGCGCACACGCCCAGGCTTGCCGGGGCAGCGGATCAAAGCTGAGCACGCTGGTCCACGCTTCGGCCTGTTGCGTGTGCTGCTGCAGTGCCGCCGGCATCAATTCAGTGAGGCTGGCAAGGTCCGCTTCGCCGCGCATGACCTGCGCCTGCAAGGCAGGATCCAGTGCGCCTGCAGTTTCATCGGGATGGCAGGAAACCGCGAACAGGGCCGGATGCCTGCCATTGCCACGCAGTGGCTCGAATTGGTGCCAGGTGTTGGCGGCCATGCGCACCGTGAACAGGCAATCGGCAGGAATCTCGACGTGGCGCAGTGCCTGCTGCATATCCTGCGGCGTGTCGCAGGCCGAACCAGCGGCGATGAAACGCAGGCGCGTGCCGCCGCTGCCGCTGATCGCGGTGAACACACGCGTTGCAGCATGACGATGGAAGGGATGACCCTTGCGGCCCACAGAGAACGTGTAGAGCGCAGCGTTGTCGCCAGCGCTCAGGTCGGGGCCGGAAAGCCGCGCAGAGGGCTCGTCCAGCGCATCGTTGAAATGCGCGTGCTGGGCCTGGCGTGCACCTGTTGCCGTTGCGATCGCATCGCCAGCGCCCACATCGAGCTGGGTCAGTAGTGTGACTTCCGCGGCACGGCTGCCATCACTGGTATTGATCGAGACATGCGGAAAGCTGCTTTCGTTGGGAGTGCGACTGCGTTCCATGTGATGCCTCGTTGTGGTCAGCTGGCGGGTTTTGCCTTGGGCTTGGCATTGCGGCGTGATTCGCGCTGCAGCGGCCCGGCGGTTGGGCAGACCTCGAAGGCGAAGCGGCTCAAGGTGTTGACCATGTTGTCGGGGGTAAGCCGGTAGAAAACGAACTGGCCGCGGCGCTCGCTGGTGACGAGTCCAGCGGCGGTGAGAACCGAGAGATGACGGGAGATGGCCGGCGCACTCATCTCGAAACGCTGGCCGATCTCGCCTGCGGTGAGTTCCTGCGCCGACAGATACGCCAGGATCTCCCGGCGTGGGCGTGAGGCAAGGGCTTCGAAGATCTGATCGGCAGACATGGGTAATTAATTAACTAATTCGTTAATTAATTAAGCGCCCGATTGCCGGTGCATGTCAAGCACCCGCACCTGCTGTAGTGCCGAGCCGTGCTCGGCAGGGGCCTTCCAAGCTAAACCATCCGACCTGTAGTGCCGAGCCATGCTCGGCAGAGGCCTTCAGGCCAAACCATCCGACCTGTAGTGCCGAGCCATGCTCGGCAATGGATGTTCCCGGTAAGGCCTCTGCCGAGCATGGCTCGGCACTACCGTGGGTGCTCTTTAGCGGATACGTACCGGCAACGGGATGTTGCACAGGTCGATATGGCCGGCCGCGCGCTTGTAGAAGCCATCCACGCGGTTGCGACGCGCTTCCACCGCATCAGCGAAGGTCTTCGAATCGGTACGCAGCACCTGCAGCTTTACCCGCTGCGCTTCCGGCAATTCGCTGGCCAAGGTGATTGCTTTGATCTGCGTACGTTGCGCGGGATCTTCATAGAAGCCCATCGGGTCGGGGCCGCGCTTGATCGTACTGAGCAGTTCCATGCCCTTGAGCACGCGGCCCACCAAGGTGATGTTGCGGTCCAGCTGGCGCGGCGATTGGCCGGTGACCACATAAAGCTCCGCACCAACACTGCTGTCCTCGTCGTTGTTGCGGCCGGCACCGAGCGCGCCATAGCAATGCGCCAGCCAGGCGTTCTTGCCATCGCTGCCAACGGCGAAGTCGCCGACGAAGCCGGTCCTGGCGGCCCAACCATCGCGGTCGGGCAGGGCGGTGAAGGCCAGGCCTTGCAGCGGTCGCTGGAATTCGGCGGGCAGATGAGACTTGGCGCTGCCCATCGACTTGGCTTTGGCCGCGTCGTCGGCATCGGCGTCGCCGAACTGAACAACGAAGTTGTCCTGCGAGCGGTAGATGCTCAGCCCATCCCAGAAGTGCTCCCTGGCCATCGTGCGGATGTTGCCGGCGTGCTCGGGGGCGAACTGCGGGGCCAGCTCGATGATGACGCGGCCGCCTTCCAGGTCCATGTACAGCGTGTTTTCCGCCGCCGGGGTGTGCCAGTCGCTGGCCGGCGCGGCGTCGATGATCTCCTGGGCGCTGCGGTACTTGGCGGGGGCGTCGGCCGCCAGGAGGGGCAGTGGGGACAGCGACAGGGCCAGGGCAAGCAGGCAGGGACGTAGCGTCATCGGGCGCATTCCAGTTGGGTGTAGGCCGATTCTGCGCGATTGGCCGGGGCACCCGCCAGCGCCGTGACGGCGGTAGGGGTGACTACCGGCATATTCACTATAGCGAACTAAATACTAGTATTTGCTTCAGGCTAGTTGGCGGGAGTGAAGGCCATGACGGAGTTGGATGCACATCTGCGCAAGTTCCAGAAGGAATTGAGCACAGGCACGGTGTCGCTGGCCCTGCTGGCGGTGCTGGCCAAGGCGCCGGAGCCGCTGTACGGCTACCTGATCGCCAAGGAGCTGGAGCGGATAGGCGATGGGGTGCTCAGCGGCAAGCAGAGCGCGCTGTATCCGGTGCTGCGCAACCTGGAAGCTGCCGGCCTGCTGGAAAGCCATGTGGAGCCTTCGGTGGCCGGGCCACCGCGGCGCTACTACCGCATCAATGACGACGGTCGCGCCGCGCTGCGGCAGTGGGTCGCCGCCTGGAATGCCACCCGCGACTCGGTCGAGTCCGTACTGGAAGGGATCAAATGATGAATACCGAACACAACACGCGACCGCTGCCGACCACCATCCCTGAATACCTCGACCAGCTGCGCGCGGCATTGGCAGGTGCCGACCTGGCGATGATCCAGGACGCGCTGTACGACGCCGAGGAATACTTGCGCTCGGAGCTGGCCGAACAGCCGGGCAAGAGCGAGGCCGAGGTGATTGCCGGTGTGGCCGGCAGTTATGGCGCGCCGGAAGAGGTGGCCGAGATCTACCGCGAAACCGAGGTGACAGTGAACCGCGCCCTGCGCACGCCGCGCCCGGCATCACGTGTCATGCCAGCAGCTGCGGCGGCGGTGGCTGACGCGAGCGCGTCCCCCGTTGAGCCAGGTGTCGCCGCATCGGCGCGCACGCCAGCACCGCGATCCTTGCTGGCGCGCTTCTTTGGCGTGGCGCTGGATCCGCATACCTATGGCGCGCTGTTCTACATGCTGCTGTCGCTGGCCACCGGCATCTTCTTCTTTACCTGGGTGGTGACCGGCCTGTCGGTGTCGGTGTCCTTGCTGATCCTGATTATCGGTATCCCGATCCTGCTGTTGTTCCTGGGCTCAGTGCGGGTGTTGTCGCTGGTGGAAGGGCGCATCATCGAAACCATGCTGGGTGTGCGCATGCCGCGCCGGCCCGCCTATACCGATCGCAGCCAGGGTTGGCTGCAGCGCATCGGTGCGATGTTCTCGGACGGCCGCACCTGGCTGACGATGCTGTACTTCGTGCTGATGCTGCCATTGGGGATTCTGTATTTCACCGTGGCCACGACCTTGTTGTCGACGTCGTTGGCGCTGGTATTCGCCCCTGTGGCTGCACTGTTCACCAATGAGGCAATCGGCATCTGGATCGACGGCGTCAATGTCGCCAGCTCCTTCTGGCTGTGGCCATTGTCGGTGGGTGTTGGCGTGCTGCTGCTGTTTGGCACGCTGCATCTGGCGCGAGGCATCGGCAAGCTGCATGGCGCGATGGCCAAGCATCTGCTGGTGCGCTTGTAAGCGGCGCTTTGCGGGGGGACGTAGACGAGGGCGCCAACGGCGCCCTCGTTTTTTGTAGTGCCGAGCCATGCTCGGCTGGGGCTTTTCCGACGAAGCCAACCCTGTAGTGCCGAGCCATGCTCGGCATTGGGCTCTACC
>NZ_JBRREA010000038.1:0-40056 GCF_056759975.1 Stenotrophomonas sp. STEN031 | reverse complement strand
TGGGGGGGGGGCGCGACTGTGCTGATGGTTTGTGCCGTGCCATGCTGGGCAGGCGCTTTCCCGGTAAAGCCTCAGCGGAGCTTGGGTCGGCTCTACAGGGAGCGGTCGCGACAATGCCGAAGGGTAGTGCCGAGCCATGCTCGGCAGGGGCTTTCCCGGTGGAGCCTCAGCCGAACATGGCTCGGCGCTACAGGGAGCGGTCGCGACAATGCCGAAGGGTAGTGCCGAGCTATGCTCGGCGCGAGCTTTCCCGGTAGAGCCTCAGCCGAGCATGGCTCGGCTCTACAGGGCCTTCTGGATACCCGGCTTCGCGGCTGACGCCGCTCCTGCAAAAAAACAAAAAAAAAGCGCGGATCACGTGATCCGCGCTTGAGACGGCGGGGGAGAGGGGCCCGCCGGCTCTTTACTCAGTAGCGCAGGTTCTGCTGCCAGTAGGTTTCGATCTGGCGGACCAGCGTATCCGGCAGCGGCACGTAGTCCAGCTGACGGGCCTGGGCGTCGCCATTGGCATAGATCCAGCGGAAGTATTCGACCGCGGCCTTGGCACCTTCGGCCGTCTTCGGCTGCTTGCGCATCAGGATGAAGTTGGTGGCAGTGATCGGCCAGGCCTGCTCGCCCGGGGCGTTGGTCATCACCAGGTAGAAGTCACGCGCGTTCGCCCAGTCTGCGCTGGCGGCAGCAGCCGAGAAGGTTTCGTCACGCGGCTGCACGAAGTTGCCTGCGGCATTCTTCATGCGCGAGAAGGTCAGGCGGTTCTGCAGTGCGTAGGAGAACTCGACATAGCCGATTGAGCCCCGGATCTGCTTGACGTAGGCGGCGACGCCTTCGTTGCCCTTGCCGCCGATGCCGACCGGCCATTGGACGCTGGTGCCTTCGCCGACGGTGGTCTTCCAGTCGGCGTTGACCTTGGACAGGAAGTTGACGAAGTTGAAGGTGGTGCCCGAACCGTCAGAGCGGTGCACGACGGTGATCTTGGTGTCCGGCAGGGTCAGGCCTGCGTTCAGGGCGACGATCGCCGGATCATTCCACTTGCTGATCTTGCCCAGGAAAATGTTGGCCAGGGTCGGGCCGTCCAGCTTCATCGCACCCGCTTCCACGCCCGGCACGTTGAGCACCGGCACCACGCCGCCGATCACCGACGGGAACTGCACCAGGCCGGCCGAGGCCAGTTCTTCCGGCTTCAGCGGGGCATCGGAGGAACCGAAGTCAACCGTGTTGGCCTTGATCTGGGCAATACCGCCGCCCGAGCCGATGGACTGGTAATTTACGCGCTTGCTGGTGGCGGCGCTGTAATCGGCCGACCACTTCGACATGACCGGGTAGATGAAGGACGCGCCGGCGCCGGTGACATCGGCAGCGTTGGCGGCGAAGACGGACGACGCAGCGAGGATGGCAACGGCTGCGCGCGATTTGATGGCGTGGATCACAAGTGGCTCCTGGGAGGTGTGAATGTGCGGTGAGTTCCGCCCGGCGCCTATTCCATAACGATTTGATGACAGTGCAGCGTCTGTCACATGACGTTCAAATGACAATGCCTCATGTCATCAAAATGTTGCTTTGATCTCATTGGGTAGCGGGTAAAAGCGCCCCTTGGGCAGCAGCTTGAAACTGCGAACGGGGTGGTCCTCGCGCACTTCACTGCAGTTGCCAGCGGCATCCTCGCGGTTGACGGTGCTGGCGCTGCGCTCACGTACCGTCAGCGTGGCCCAGGCCTGCACCGGGGCGGGGCCAACCTCCAGCGTGCGTTTTGTTTCATGGAACTCACCGGCGCAGCGGGTGTCCCATTCACCGCCGCTGCTGGAGGTGACGATCTGTTCGGTAATCACCTCCAGCTGGCTTTGGTTGATCACCATAAGCTGCAGACGGGTTTCGCTGAAAGGGTTGGGCTGCGAAGAATTGCTGCGCGAACTGCGGATGCCGAACGCGCGCACGCCGGGTGAGATGTTGTAACGCGCGGTGTCCAGGCTGACGCTGTCGACATGGATGGCATCGCTGCTCATCACCTCGGGCAGGCGGAGGCTCGCGCGTGGGCGCAGGCTGGCGCTGTCAACGACCAGTACGTCCAAGTCGCCTTGCTGGACCTCACCATTGAATTCTTCCGGGCCCAGCACCGGCACCGCGATCAAGGTCAGGGAGGTATCGGCCGGCCAGACGCGGCATGCGCCGCGCTCGGCGTCGATAGCCCAGCCGGGGCGATCGGGCAGGGCGGCGGTGTCGCGCTGCTGGTAGGCCTGGGTGATGCGCGCGGCGGCGTCATCACCACAGTCCTGGGCGAAACCGGTGACGGGCAGGGATAGCAGTAGTGCCAGCAGGCAGGTGCGCATGGGATCCTTCCGGTTGGAGCGCCCCCCGAATGCATTGTGGGAGCTGCGTAAGCTGGGAAGCTTACACAGCTTGGGCAAAGGCAGCTGCGCCCGCTGTTGTAGGAGCGGCGTGAGCCGCGAAGCTCGTGCATTTTCAGTTTGCGAAAATCAGTCTCACGGCCGGACCACCAGCTTCGCGGCTTACGCCGCTCCTACAAAAGCGCAATCACTGCAACGACGAACGCCCCTTGCGGGGCGTTCGTGCAGTGCATATAGCCGCTGCTTACCAGAAGAACTGCAGGCGGGCTTCCAGGATGTCCGGCTTGTCGCTGACGAACTTCTTGCTGGACGAGGAGTACTTGTTGCTGTCGACCATCACGTAGTTCAGCGAGGCCTTGAAGTTGGAGCGCCAGTACCAGTTGGCACCCACGGTCCAGATGTCCATCTTGCCGCCCAGCACGCCGTCCACCAGCGGGGTGCCGCCGACCACGGCCGGGGCCTTCAGGCCGCCGTCGTTCAGATCGATGTGATCAAAGCGCGCGCCCAGCTGCCACATGCCACGGCCCGGCTCATCCGGCAGACCCAGGCTCGGGGTGCCGCCCTTGTAGCCCCAGGTCTCGCCGGTGACGTTCCACACGCCACTGATGTAGTAGCCGTCGCTGCTGTAGTTGGCGTGGTCGTAACGCTTGGCCTTGGAGCTGTAGTACTCGCCCTGGGCCTTGAACGGGCCGCGCACGTACATGGCTTCGGCGCCGATGGTGCTCAGGCGATCGGTGTCCTTCAGGTCGCCGCTGTCGACCAGGCGCACGGTGGCCAGGTCGGCGTTCGGGCGGGCGCGCAGGCGCAGCAGATCGGCGTCGGTATCGTAGTCGACGTAGCTCAGGCCCAGGTGCAGGATGTTGCCCTTCTCATTGATCGGGGCGAAGGTGCCGCGCACGCCATAGCCACTGCCATGGGCCAGGTCGCGGGTCAGCTCGCGGCCGAAGGCCGAGGCGGTGACCGACCAGTTGGCGTCGCCGATGCCGTAGCCAACGCCGAGGCGGCGGGCAACCGCGTAGGTGTTGGTGACGGTAGCCTTGGAGATGAAGTCGTTGTTCTTGGTGCTGGACAGTTCTTCCAGGCTGTTCGGCTGCTTGAACTGGCCGGCCTGCAGGAAGTGGTTGCTGTTGCCGCCCAGCTTGTACTTGACGTTGGTGTCGAGGAACTTGTCAGCCTTGGCGTCGTAGCCGACCACCCACTCGATGTTGCCCGGGCCCTTGCCCTTCAGCACCAGCTCGGCG
Source organism: Stenotrophomonas sp. STEN031 (assembly GCF_056759975.1). Lineage (NCBI taxonomy): Bacteria > Pseudomonadati > Pseudomonadota > Gammaproteobacteria > Lysobacterales > Lysobacteraceae > Stenotrophomonas > Stenotrophomonas sp. STEN031. The sequence continues at coordinate 36,473 of NZ_JBRREA010000038.1, read as the reverse complement.
CGACGCAGCTCGAATTCGCTGTCCTTGCCGTTCTTGCCGGTGTTGCCGTTCAAGTCGGCCTTGTCATTGCTGAACCAGTTGCCGTCGGCCTGGACCAGGCCTTCGAAGGTGATTTCGGAACCGCCAATAACGTCGATGGCGACTTCAGCGTGTGCAGCCGGCGCGAACAGTGCAGCAGCCACGGCCGCGGTGAGGAGTTGGCGATGCAGTTTCATTGGGTGGGTAGCCTTGCAGGCGGTTGGAGGTTGCTGCGAAGGCTAGGGCGTAAAGATTGCGTAAATGTGACAGTTCGGCGACCAGCTTTGGCCTTGTGGCACAAGGCCCTGCGTATTGGGCCTTGTGGCTGTTACGGGAAAGTGTCGTACAGATGGCAGCCGCCGACGTTCACGCAGCGTCGGCGGTCTTGTCCTTGAAGTGGCAGAGATCGCGGATCACGCATTGCGGGCAGTCCGGTTTGCGTGCCTTGCAGACATAGCGTCCGTGCAGGATCAGCCAGTGATGTGCATCCTGCAGGAATTCTTCCGGGATGACCTTCATCAAGCCATCCTCGACGGCACGCACATCCTTGCCGGGTGCCAAGCCGGTGCGGTTGGCGACACGGAAGATGTGCGTATCCACCGCCATGGTCGGCTGCCCGAAGGCGGTGTTGAGCACAACATTGGCGGTCTTGCGGCCGACGCCGGGGAGGGCCTCCAGTGCGGCACGCTCGGCAGGGACTTCGCCGCCATACTTTTCAACCAGGATCGCGCAGGCGGCAATCACGTTCTTGGCCTTGGCGTTGAACAGGCCAATAGTGGATATGTACGGCTTGAGCCCGTCCTCGCCCAGGGCGAGGATGGCCTGGGCGGTATTGGCGACCGGGAACAGCTTGCGGGTAGCCTTGTTGACGCCGACATCGGTTGCCTGTGCCGACAAGGTCACCGCCACCAGCAGTTCGAACGGTGAGCCGTACTCCAGCTCGGTGGTTGGATGTGGATTGAGCTCACGCAAGCGGGTGAACATTTCCAGCACTTCGGCGGCATTCATGCGTTTGCTGCCACGTGTGGACGTGGCGTTCACCGCCGCGGGCTTTTTTGCCGGAGCCTTCTTTACCGCGAACTTCTTGGCACCGATCTTCTTTGCGGCGGCTTTCTTCGTCGTTGTTTTCTTCACTGCCACTGCCGTCATGTGCCTGACTTCTCTGCCGCTCGTGCCTTGGCCCGGGCCAGGATTGCTGCTGCCGCAGAGGGTAGGGCGGGCTTGCTGTCAGCTGCTGGCGGTGGTGCACGACGCGCCTGCCGCTCGGCATCGCGACGTTCAAGTCGCGCGGCGCGGGCGTGATGGCGCTCACGCGCGGCCCAGGCCGTGCGCAGCTGCTGCTGGGCCTGCTGCAACTGCTGTGGCAGCTGCGGGTAGGCGGGATCCAGCCGTTCGTCGCCGGGCTGCGGCAGGTAGTCCATCAGCCCGGCGCGCAGCGCCGCATCCAGATCATCGTCCAGTACGAATTGCAGCAATTGGCGGGGTGTGGCGCTTGGGTTGGGCATGGACAACTCAACGATTCTTGAATTCCGGCTTGCGGCGTTCCAGGAAGGCGCTGGTGCCTTCGCGCATGTCGTCGGTGGAGAACACCAGGCCGAACTGTGCGCTTTCATACTCCAATCCTTCCTCGATCCCGCATTCGCCGCCAACGTTGATCGCATCCAGAATGCCGCGCAACGCCAGCGGGGCCGCGTTCGCCAACTGCTCTGCCAGCTTGGTGGTTTCCGCTTCCAGCTCGGCGGCCGGCACCACGCGGTTGACCAGGCCCAACTGCTGGGCGCGCTCGGCGCTGATCGGTGCACCGAGCAGGCACAGCTCCAATGCGGCCGCGCGACCGGCCAGACGCAGCAGGCGCTGGGTGCCGCCGAAGCCCGGTACCAGGCCCAGGTTGATCTCCGGCTGGCCGACCTTGGCACTGTCGGCGGCGATGCGCAGGTGGCAGGCCATGGCCAGTTCCATGCCGCCACCCAGTGCGAAGCCGTTCACCATGGCGATGACGGGCTTGTTCAGGCGTTCGATCCGGCGCATGAGACGCTGCCCCACCAGCGAAAAGTCACGGCCCTGAACCGGGGTCAGCGTGTTCATTTCCGAGATATCCGCTCCGGCAACGAAGGCTTTGCTGCCAGCGCCGGTCAGGATAATCACTCTTGCGTCCTCGGCCAGCGCCGCCTCGGCAAAGGCGGCGTCCAGGGTTTCCAGGGTCAGCCGGTTGAGGGCATTGAGCTTTTCCGGGCGCTGCACGGTGATGGTGCGTACGCCTGCGTGGGTGCTGATCGAAACCGGGGCATCGGACATATAGGGGAAAGCCTCAAAACGTTAAAAAAAAGTGAGGAATGGAACTCTTTGAACCAACGGCGGTCATAGGTGAGCGTCGTCAGTGGCGGACAGCCTTTGTGACGGCTATCCTAACCCGTCGCCTCTAGCGGCATGCTTGCCCTGAGACACCATTCCTGGAGAACTGTTTGATGAAGTTGCGTTCTATCGCGGTCGCCGTGGCCGCCCTGGCCGTCACCGGCACCGCTTTCGCCCAGGACATCGCGTCCGAAAAGGGCAAGCTGAGCTATTACTTCGGCTATGACTACGGCAACAATCTGGCCGAGCTCACGGGTCGTGGCGAACAGCTGGACATCGCTTCGGTGGTGAAAGGCCTGCAGGATGCCTACGCCAAGAAGCAGCCGGCAATCACCGCTGACCAGCTGAAGCCCGCCGTTGAAGCGTTCCAGCGTCGTGAGCAGGGCCGTGCCCAGGCTGCCAAGGCCGAGTACGAAAAGGCTGCTGCTGAAAACAAGACCCGTAGTGACCAGTTCATTGCTGCCAACAAGGCCAAGGCCGGCGTGCAGACCCTGGCCAGCGGTGTGCAGTACCGCGTGATCGAAGCCGGTGCCGGTGCCAAGCCGACCCAGGCCAGCACCGTCGCCCTGGAAGTTGCCGGTCCGTTCCCGTACGGCCAGCGTCCGACCGAAGCCCGCCCGGCGCAGTCGATCCCGTCGATCAAGCTGAGCGAAGTCGAGATGGCGGCGATGCGTGAAACCCTGCTGCAGATGCCGGCCGGCGCCAAGTGGGAAGTCACCCTGCCGCCGGACAAGGCCTACGGTGCCGACCCGCGCACCCCGTTCCCGCCGAACGTGGCTGTGCAGTTCGAGATCAAGCTGGTCAGCGTCAAGTAATAGCGCGCCAGTGATGTAATGAAAGCGCCGGTGGCAACACCGGCGCTTTCTTTTTTCCGAATCCGCATTGGTTTGCCGGTAGTGCCGAGCCATGCTCGGCAAAGGCTTTACCCGCGAAATCAGCAGCAGCGTTTCTTCGTCAACGAGCGGTCCAGTGCACGCGCAAGGCCGCGGGGCTGAGCATTGCAAGCTGACTGGTTGCTGGGGCAGTGGCCACCGATGCTGTGTAAAACGAAGAAGAGCCGGCGCCATCGAGGCGCCGACTCTTTTTTCACTCCCGAGCTGATTGTGGACGATCTGCAGGTGCAATTGGTAGCGTCTTGCCGAGCATGGCTCGGCACTGCCTGCACACTATGCGTGATCTGGATTTACGGCGTAGTCACCTTGGCAGCGCAGGTACGTATACCCGCCTGTTCAACTGTACTGATCAGATTGACGGCTTTCAGCGAAGCCGCGGTATCGTTCATGCAACGCAGGTAGAGCGCACGGTTGCCGTTGGCGGTGGTGCGGCAAAGGCGGTCCTGTGCCTGCACATTGGCGCCCGCAATCAACCCCGGGTTCTTGAACAACTTTACCCCCGTGTCGCAGCTGCCGATGCGTGCCGTGCCTGCATTCAAGCTCCAGCCTTCGTCGACGAAAGCCGCCAGGGTGAGGTCGACCATGCGTCCGGCGTCGGTGTTGGGGCTGTTGGCTGGCTCCATCAGTGCATCCGGTATCAGCACGCTTTCAAAGTGCGAGAAGGTCGAGCCGCTGGCAACCACGGCCGGGGCGTACAGCAGTGGGCGCCCGCTGGCGTCGGCACCGGCGTAGCGTCCGGCAACCTCTCCCAGCGACGCGGTCAACGCGGTACCGGCCTGTGCGGCAGCCTTGATCAGGTTGGCATCGGCGAGATTGACGCTCAGGGTCGGGATGGTGGCGTTGACGCTGGGGTCCTCGGCCATGCCGGGTGCGGTGCCCGGGTCGCCGGAACTGGCAACATTGCCAATGATCGCCGCGACCGCACCTGCTGCCTGGGCGTTGGCCGCCTTGATCTCGAATGCGCAACCGCCACGATTGATATAGGCAACCTTGCCGCTGAGACTGCCGGCAGGAATCACTTCACAGGCGTCCGCGGTATCGGCACCAGTGCCATCGTTGGCAAGGGCGACTGCGCCGGCGAAGTTGGCCGGAGTAGCTGGCGGGCCAAACGAGGCCGTGCCGAAGAACTGCGTGACCACGCTGCTGCCGTTGACCGACAGCACCACCGCCGGGTCCAGCCACAGCGGCGTTTGTGCCCTGGTGGTTGCGCCATTCCAGGCCGGTGCGCCACGGGTCTTGATGGATGTAGCGCGCAGCGCGTTGGTCATGCTGGCTTCGGTGAAACGCTTGCCCGACAGGTTGTCGAAGGCGTTCTCGGTATAGACATCCGAATACCCGTAGTACTGCGGGATGCCGATGCGTTCGCCCAGGCGGCCAGTGGTGTAACCGACGAAGCCGGAGAAACCAAGGCCGTGGCCGATCTCATGCATCACCACGTCGAGGAAGCTGACCCGGTCATCGGGTGCTTTGCCGTCCAGGCCGTAATACCAGCCCGAGCCGGTCATGCACGGTGTGCCATCGGGATTGCTGCCGCCCAGATTGTTGTTGAAGCGGCTGGTGATGTCTGTGCCGGCACTGCTGATGGTGATGCGGCTGCCATTGAGGGCGTTGGCCAACGGGGCGTGATAGATCATGCCCAGTTCGGTCGCTGTCGGTGGTGTAGTTGCGATCCATGAGGCGCCGGCCGAGCCCAGTGTGCCGCCGGTAGCCGTGCAGGCAAGGTCCTGGAAACTTGCACCGACGAACGTCTCCACGTCGCTCTGCAATACAGCGCCCCACAGATCGGCGGCGAACTGATAGACGATGCGGCGTTGCTCGCCCACCGTCTTGCCGGGATTGCCGCCTTCCGGTGCGCGCAGGGTGGGGTCGTTGAGGCCCTTGCCAACAGGGTCCTGGTTGATGGGGGTGATGATGGCAGCGTGCGCGGTGGCGCCGAGCAGGCAGGTGCCGATGACGGCCGAAAGCAGCAAGGTCTTCATTCGGACACCTCCTGCCTGCCATGCGAAAGCGGGTCGCCGTTCTCCAGGATCCGCACTTCGCCAGTGGCAGTGCGTTCAATGCTCAACGAATTCATTGCCGAGAGGGGCAGGTCGGCGGTGCTCATGCCGTTGCTCTGTAGCCGTATGGTCTTGGCGGCCTCGGTGCCGGTCTGCGGAATGCGTGCCCACGCGGCGTTGGCTCCGGCGGCGTTGCGGCTTGCCGACGGCATGGAGTTGGCCTTGTCGGAAAGTGCCCGGATTTCAGTATCCGTGAGTTTGCGCAGTTTGCCGGTCTTGGCATCGATGCCGGCAGCCATGCCGCTTTCGGTAGGGGAACTTGGGTTGCCGTCCGTTGGCGGCTCATGGGCCTGTACTGAAAGGCTGGCGGTCAAGGCCAGCGCCGATAACAACAAGGAGGGTTTTGCCATTCTCATTTCCGGGCTCCGCTTACAGAGTGAAAAGCGATAAGGCTCCATCCATATGCAGGCGAGGCGGGTGTCGAACAGCCACGCTGATCGAACGCGCGTCATGCGCATCGGATGGTTCGTGTTCCCCCTGTCGGCAATCGGAGTGTGCCCGTAGATGAACCGCCGCTCAACCACAATTTGAAGTGCATCACAAAATAAATGTGGACCTTCGGCGAACGGTTTCGCTGAATGGGAGTGGTCGACGTCGCCGACATTGCCATCGTTGCAACGCAAAAGGCGGGCGATCAGCCGCTGGAAGCTGGTTCACAGGGTCCCCCTCGCGCTACGCTAGCGTGATGTTTGAATTGATGGATGCTCCTGCTCGTGTCATCTCCAGCCCCTGTATTGGCATCTGCGCGCTTGATGAGCAGGGCTATTGCCGTGGTTGCTGGCGCAGTGGTGCCGAGATCGGTGGCTGGATGCGCATGAGCGAGGACGAGCGGCGTCGGGTCATGACACAGGAACTACCAGGGCGCTCACGACACGCCGCGGCATTTGCGGATCAGCTGCAGGACCGTGATCGGCTGCAGAAAGCCTTGATGCCACTCACCCAGGCACCCACTGGACAGGGCTGGAACCGTTCCGAACTGGAAGATCTGTTGCCCCTCGGGCCGCCGGTGGAAGCGGCAGTATTGGCGGGACTGGTGCCGCGGCCGCAGGGGACCCAGGTGATATTGACCCGACGCACCGAAGCACTGCGCAACCACGGTGGACAAGTGGGTTTTCCCGGTGGCCGCATCGAAACCGTCGATCGCAATCCGTTGGCCGCCGCTCTGCGCGAGAGTGACGAGGAGATCGCCTTGGCCCGCAGCCAGGTGCTGGCCCTGGGCTACCTGGATCCCTTCATCACCATTACCGGGTTCCGGGTGACGCCAGTAGTCGCGGTGGTGGATCCGGCATTCATTGCGCGGCCTGAGCCCGGCGAGGTGGCCGAGGTCTTTGAAGTACCGCTGGATTACCTGATGGACCCGGCAAATCTGCGAAGGGTGGACATCGAGCATGGCGGACGTGTCCGTCATGTCATGGAATACAGCTGGCCCGGGCAGCGCATCTGGGGCGCGACTGCAGCCATCCTCTACAACCTTCGCCGTCGATTGGAGCAGCAGGCATGAGCGCGACCGCTTATTCGTGGACCACGTTGATTGATGTGGCGGACCTGGCCCACGCCCTGGCCCGACCCGAATGGCGCGTGGTCGACGCACGCGCCACCGCCAGTACCGCGCTGCGGGTGGTCGACGCGCGCTATTCGCTGGCCGACAAGAACGCCGGTGCGGCCGGCTACGCGGCGGGGCATATTCCCGGTGCGATCCATGCCGATCTGGAAAGCGACCTGTCGGACATGCGCAAGCAAGGGCATGGCCGACATCCACTGCCGGACAGCGAGGTTTTTGCCGCACGCCTCGGCGACTGGGGGATCGGGCCGGATACCCAGGTGGTGGTTTACGATGCGGCCGATGGCAGCATGGCGGCAGCGCGCCTGTGGTGGTTGTTGCGCCTGATCGGCCACCACAAGGTCGCCGTACTTGATGGCGGTTTGGCCGCTTGGCAGGCAGCGGGGCATGCATTGGATGCGACCCCGAGGGCGGTTCCCGCCTTGCCGGCCTACCCCGGGCGGTTTGATATGGCCCAGGTGGTCAGTGTCGACGAAGTGCAGGCGCGCTTGTCACAGACGCCGGCGTGGTTGCTGGACGCGCGTGCCGGCGAGCGTTATCGCGGCGAAGTCGAGCCCTTGGACCCGGTGGCCGGGCATGTGCCGGGAGCGTTGAACCGACCGTTCGGCATGAATCTGCGTGATGGTCGTTTTCGGCCCGTGCAGGAGCTGCGCGCGGAATTGGCGCCGCTGTTGTCAGGGCAGGCGCCGGCACAGGTGGCCGTGATGTGCGGTTCGGGGGTTACCGCATGCCATCTGGCGTTGGCGTTCGCGCATGCCGGGATGCCGGGGCTGCGGGTGTTCAGTGATTCCTGGAGTGGTTGGTGCAGCGATGCAGGCAGGCCGGTGGCTACCGCCTGAGTTGTCAGTACGCCGCGTAGTGGGGGCGGTGCCGATGGGTATGAATGCTTCGGGGGAAGCGTGCGTTCATTGAAATGGCTAGCGGTGGCGTTGTTGGCGGCGGTTCTGGGGGCATGCAATGCGCCCGGCAATGGCTTGTCGGGCGATGCTGCGCGTCAATACCTGCGTGATGTGGAGCAGTGGCGGGCGAAGCGTCTGGCGAGCCTGCGTGCGCCCGATGGCTGGCTCAGCTACACCGGTTCCGGCCGCCTCAAGGCCGGGACGTACAGCGTGGGCAGTGCCGCCGCCAATGACGTGGTACTGCCCGGTGGCCCGGCCGAGCTGGGCGTGCTGCAGGTGGACCGCGAGGGCCTGGCAACAATCGCGGCGGATGCGCGCGCTGGCGCCCAGATGGCGGGAGAGCCGCTGTTGCGGGCGGTCCTGATTCCCGGCGTCGCCCATGTCAACGAGGCCAGTCGCGTTCAAGTGGGGGACTCGGAGTTCTACCTAGTGCGCACCGGCAGCATCCTGGGGTGGCGTTATCGCGATCCGCAGTCGCCGCGACGGCTGGGATTCAGCGGCATCGAACACTTTCCAGTCGACCCGAAATGGAACATCCGCGCGCAATGGCGGCCGTTCCCGGCACCCAAACAGGCCGTCCTGCTGACCTCGATCGGCACGCCGTTGCCGGCGCTGGTGCCGGGCGAAGCGGTGTTCGAGATCGGCGGGCGCAGCTATCACCTGCAGCCGGTGCTGGACGAGTCCGCACCGCCGTCGCGGCGCTTGTTCTTCCTGCTTTCCGACCGCACCAGCGGCCGCGAGACGTATGGCGGTGCGCGTTATGTGTATGCGGAAATGCCCACGGATGGCGTCGTGGAACTGGACTTCAATCGTGCCGAGAATCCCCCCTGCGCGTTCACCCCGCATGTGGTGTGCCCGATCGCACCTGCGATCAACCGCCTTGATCTGGCGGTGACGGCGGGCGAGAAATTCCAGTACCTGCCGCAGTAGGCAGCTGCCGGGACAGCAGTCAGCCCGGCATTCTCTGCAGCTCGACGGCACGCAGCACCAGCTCCCAGGGGAATAGCGGACCGGGATCGAGTTTGCGTTGCACATTCAGGCTGGAATTGTCGCTGGCAGGTTCCAGGGCGGTATCCAATTGCTCGTGGCCGGCGATGTAGCGCAGTGACGGTACTGCCTGTGGCAACCACTCCAGCAGGCGTACCAGCGCTGCAATCTGCGCTTCCGGGTAGGGCTCGGTCATGCTCTGGTGGTTGGAGTCGAACCAGTTCGGCCAGCGCCCGTTGTTGACCAGCTCGATGCCGATCGAGCGCGGGTTGATGCCACGCACGTGGTGGGCCACCCGGTCCAGGGCCACGTACTGCTGGATGCTGCCGTCGCGATCGATGTAGTAATGGCCGCTGTTGCCGCTGCCGTTGTCGTACAGGGCACGCTCGCCATACTCACGGGCGGTGGCCAGGTCCGGCAGTTCGGTGCAGTGGATCACCACCAGGTCGATGTCGGTGGGCTTGCGCTGCGCCAGCAGGTGTTCGTAGGGCAGCGGTTTGGCGATGATGGGCGGCGGCAGGTGCATGGGTGGATGCTAGCATTCACCCATGAATTTCCCCATGACCTGCCGCCAGCCATGAGTCGCGGCCACTGCATCCTGTCGCACGGCTTCGAGAGCGGCCCCGACGCCACCAAGGTCACCGCGCTGGCCGAGGTGGCCGAACGCCTGGGCTGGAGCCACGAACGCCCGGATTACACCGACCTGGACGCCAGGCACGAGATCAGCCGGGTCGGCGATGTGCCGGCGCGCCTGCAGCGGCTGGTCGAACGCGCGGCCGAGATGGCGGCGCGTGGCCCGCTGGTGCTGGGCGGATCCAGCCTGGGCGCCTATATCTCGGCGATCACCTCGCTGCAGGTGCCGGTGGCCGGGCTGTTCCTGATGGTGCCGCCCACCACGATGGGGCCGATGCCGGCGCTGGACGCGGCGTCGGTGCCGATCAGCGTGGTCCACGCCTGGAACGACGAGCTGATCCCGGCCGCCGACGTGATCGCCTGGGCCGCCGAGCGCAGGGCGCGGCTGCTGCTGGTCGATGACGGCCACCGCCTGATGCGCCATGTGGACGCCTCGGCGCAGGCCTTCGAGGCCTTGCTGCGCGGTTTGTGAACGCCGCCGCCGGCCGATTCCGACGGCGCGGCGGGCAACTGCCTACAATAGCGGCCCTGGATGCCCCGGGGCCGGCCACCGTGCCTGCCCGCCTGGCTGGCCCGATTCCCTCTTCGAAAGTTGATATCTCCCGTGAATTTCTTTGTTTCCTGCGCCAAGGGCCTTGAATACCTGCTCGCCGACGAACTGCTGGCGATGGGCCTGCCGCGGGCGACCGCCACCATTGCCGGCGTCAATGCCGAGGGCGAGCTGCGCGACGCGCAGCGGGTGGTGCTGTGGTCGCGCCTGGCCAGCCGCGTGCTGTGGCCGCTGCAGGAATTCGACTGCCCGGACGAGAACTCGCTGTACCAGGGCGTGGCGGCAATGCCGTGGGACCATCACATCAGCTCGGAGCTGACCTTGTCGGTGGACGCGCATGTGTCCGGTACCGCCATTACCCACGCGCGCTTTGCCGCGCAGCGGGTCAAGGACGGCGTGGTCGACAGCCTGCGTGACCAAGGCATGGAGCGGCCGTCGGTGAACGTCGAGTTCCCGGATGTGCGCATCAACCTGTCGCTGCGCAAGGGCAGGGCTACCATCTCCATCGATCTGGGCGGTGGCCCGATGCACCGCCGTGGTTGGCGCATGGCGCAGAACGACGCGCCGCTGAAGGAAAACCTAGCTGCCGCCGTGCTGCTGCGCGCCAACTGGCCGAAGATCCATGCCGAAGGCGGTGGCCTGCTCGACCCGATGTGCGGCAGCGGCACCTTGCTGATCGAAGGCGCCTTGATGGCCGCCGATGTTGCGCCGGGCCTGCAGCGCCATGGCAGCATCCCGCCCAGCCGCTGGCGTGGTTTTGACCAGACGCAGTGGAAGGAACTGATGGCCGAAGCGCGCGAGCGCGAGCAGGCCGGTCGTGCCGCGCTCAAGCAGGTCATCCACGGCAGCGACATCGATCCGGCGGCAATCCGTGCGGCCAAGGAAAACGCCGAGGTGGCCGGCGTCAGCGAGGCCATCTGGTTCGGCGTGCGTGACGTGGCCGACGTGCAGGTGCCGCCGCAGGAAACCGGCTGCGTGGTCTGCAATCCCCCTTACGACGAGCGCCTGGCCGCCGACACCGTGCTGTATCGCCGTATTGGTGATGCGCTCAAGCGTGCGGTGCCCACCTGGCGTGCAAGCCTGCTGTGCGGCAGCGCCGACCTGGCTTTCGCCACCGGCCTGCGTGCGGCCAAGAAGTACCAGATGTTCAATGGCGCCATCGAATGCGCGCTGATCGTCTGTGAGCCGATTGCCGTGCCCGAGCGTGAGAACGCCGGCCAGCCGCGCGAACTCAGCGAAGGCGCGCAGATGGTGGCCAACCGCCTGCGCAAGAACCTGAAGAAGTACAAGAACTGGTTGTCGCGCGAGGGCATCACCTGCTTCCGCGCCTACGATGCCGACCTGCCGGAATACGCGGCCGCCATCGACGTCTACCGTGAGGATGGTGGCAAGAACCGCACCTTCCTGCATGTGCAGGAATATGCCGCACCGGCCACCATTCCGGACGTGGACGTGCGCCGTCGCCGCAATGAACTGCTGGCCGCCGCGCGCGAGGTATTCCAGGTGCCGGCCGAGCAGGTCGCGCTGAAGTCACGTGAGCGTGGCAAGGGCGGCAGCAAGTACGGTCGTTTCGAGCAGCGCGGCGAGTTCATCCTGGTGCGCGAGAACGATGCGCTGCTGCGGGTGAATCTGTTCGATTACCTGGATACCGGCCTGTTCCTGGACCACCGCCCGCTGCGCACGCATATGGCGCAGGAAGCACGCGGCAAGCGCTTCCTCAACCTGTTCTGCTACACCGGCGTGGCCAGCGTGGAAGCGGCGGTTGCTGGCGCCAGCTCGACCACCAGCGTGGATCTGTCCGGCACCTACCTGCAATGGTGTGCCGACAACCTCGCGCTCAACGGCAAGGGCGGCAGCCAGCACACCCTGGTGCAGGCCGATGCGGTGACCTGGCTGGAAGCGGAGAAGAACCGCTATGACGTGATCTTCTGCGACCCGCCGACCTTCTCCAACTCGGCGCGCGCCGACGATTTCGACATCCAGCGTGAGCACGTGCGCCTGCTGCGTGCGGCCATGGCGCGGCTGACCTCCGATGGCGTGCTGTATTTCTCCAACAACTTCCGCCGCTTCAAGCTGGAAGAGAACGCCATTGCCGAGTTCGCGCATTGCCGCGAAATCTCTGCACAGACCATCGGCCCGGATTTCGAGCGCAACGCCCGCATCCACCGCGCCTGGGAACTGCGCCGGGTCTAAACCGCCGCACCTGTAGTGCCGAGCCATGCTCGGCAGAGGCTTTCCAGGCAATGCCCCCTGTAGTGCCGAGCCATGCTCGGCAGAGGCCTGCCCGATAAAACCGCCGCCCACCGTGCTCCCTCCCTTTCGCGCAGCGAAGGGGGAGCTGGAAAGGTGTTTTTTTGATTTGCTCGGTAATGCCCCAGCCGAGCATGGCTCGGCTCTACCTGTGCTCCCTCCCTTTGGCCGCAGGCCAAGGGGAGGGCTGGGGAGGGGTGCTTCTCGCCCTGGCTGGTAACGTCCCAGCCGAGCATGTCTCGGCTCTACAGAAGGCTTACTGCCGCCAATCCCGCTACCGGCAACACCCACGCCAAAGGGGCTATCCAGCGCGGCCGGTAGGGGTACAGGCCGAAAGCCAATAGCAGGCCGGCGACCGTCATCGCACCCAACCACCACACCGGCCCCAGCGCCCAGCCGTGTCGCCACACGCACAGCGCGAATGCGGCGGTCAGCAGGCCCCAGCCTAACCAGCGCCACAGCTGCATGCGTGCAGTGCTCGCAGCCGCCTTGCCGTAAAGGTCCAACTGGTGCTTTTCCATCGCAAAGGACAGCGCAACAAAGGCGGCGAACGACAAACCCAGGACAAGCAGCATCATGCGCTCGCCTCCGCAGCCGCGGCGGCTTGTTGCCTGCGCTTTTTTTCCGCGGCACTCAACGGTGGCTGCCAGTGCTGCATGCGCCAGCCGCAGTAGGCCAGCATCGCGCCGAAGGCGATCATGCACAGGTCGAAGCTGGCCAATACCCAGTCGCCGGCGGCAATGCTCGCGCCAAGATGCGCATTCGTGGTCGAGGCATTGAGCAGGGGGATCAGCGTGAACAAGGCTGCGCCGACATACAGCTGCCAGGCCCACATCATCCGCTTGGGCCAGACGAAAGCCGCCAGCAGGGCGGCGCCCCACGCCCAGAAGAACACATTGGCCTCTGCAGCCGAACGCTCGGCCAGTTGCACAGGCAACAAGCGGTTGCCCCAGAAATAAGCGGCGAAGGCGATCGGCAAACCGGCGACGGCACCAATGTTCAAGGCATCGACCAGGCGCAGGCCGAAACCGGTCTTGCCGGACTTGGCATGCTTGGGCCGCTCCTTCACCGCCCATAGCACCACGCCGCTGGCCACCATCAGGCAGCCGATCAAGCCGGACAGGAAGAACAGGGCGCGCAGTCCCCAGTCCGCGAAGCGTGCCAGGTGCAGGCCGTACATCACGCCACGCGTCTGCGTCGCGCCACCGGCGCCAGGGCTGGCTTCCAGCAACTGGCCGCTGACTGCGTCATAGCGCAGCGACGGTGTGTCTATCGACAGGCGCTTCCCATCGCGCTGCTGGATGTCGACCACCGCGTTCGCCGCGCCGGGCCGGTACACAGTGAAGCCGGCGATATCGGCACCGTTCCACTGCTTGCGCGCGCTGTCCATCAATTGCTGGATCGGCACGGGCACCGCCGTGCCTTCTGCCGGGGATTCCACTTCGGCCATGCGCGCGAAGGCTTCGCTGAAGAAGGCGTCCTCGTCGTTCGGATAGGCCGATTTCACCCCCCACGGCAGGTACAGCAACATCAAGGTAACGATGCCGGTGTAGGTGATCATCGCGTGGTAGGGCAGTGCCATCACCGCGCTGACGTTGTGGAAATCCAGCCAGGAGCGCAGTCCCTTCTGCGGACGGAAGGTGAAGAAGTCCTTGAAGATCTTCTTGTGGGTGATGACGCCGCTGATGATGGCCACCAGCATGAACATTGCGCAGAAACCGACGATGTAGCGTGCCCAGATCACCGGGATGTAGTGCAGGTCGAAATGCAGGCGATAGAAGAAATCGCCACCACGGGTTTCGCGCGCACTGACTTCCTGGCCAGTGTTGGCATCGAGGGTGGCGTCGCCAAAGCGGCCGCCGCCACGACGGCGACGCTTCTCACCCTCGGCTGGCGGTTTGACCATGGATTCGGGGTTGCGCCAGAACGTGCGCATGGCCGGATTGCGTGTGTCGGGCAGGCTGACATTCCAGCTTTCGGCTTGCGGTGCCTTGTGCTGCAGGAAGGCCAGTGCATTGGCGGCGGCCTGGTCGGCGCTGACCGTGCTGCGCGGCAGCTCAGGCCGCATCCAGCGGCTGATTTCCTCGCGGTAGTAGCTTGCAGTGCCGGCCATGAAGATCAGCAGCAGCAACCAACCGACCAGCAAACCGGTCCAGGTATGCAGCCAGGCCATCGATTGGCGGAATCCGTTCTTCATGCGGCCGCTCCAATCCACTGGCTGCCCAGCCAGAACAGCACGGCCGGCAGCAGGATGCCGGCCCAGGCGCGCAAAGCGCTGCGGGTGGCGAACGCCCACAACGCGGCGCAGGCGCACAACACGATGGCGACCAGCATGCCGGTCAGCACCGCCTGGCTGCGGGCGATCGGCAAGGCCGCCGCGAAGAACATCGAACAAGTGGCGGCCAAGGCATAGCCGCCAACGATGGCGGCCAGCGAGCGCGACAACACACCCAGCCAAGGGCGTGCGAAGAAACTACCGAGACGGGAGTACCAAGTGCTGGCGAAGGGCGTGCTGTCCACGGAAACCTGCAAAGTCGGATCACTACGGACGCCACCGGCGGTGCCGGTGGCGTGGTGTAAGTCGGCCGTCCCTGGCCGCCACTGCGTCGCAGTGGTTTCCCTGGAGGGATCAGAGCTTCCAGCGCAGGGTCAGCAGCACATTGCGCGGCTCACCCCAGTACACGCCGTTGTAGAAGCCCACGTTGCTGAAGTACGCCTTGTCCAGCAGATTGTTGACGTTGAGCTGGGCACTGAAGTTCTCGTTGAAGCGGTAGCCCGCCGACAGGTTCAGCAGGTAGAACGAGTCCTGGGTGATGCGCGCACTGACCAGTGCGCCACTGGTCAGGTAGTCGGTCGCAGGCTTGCTGCTGTTGCGCCAGATTTCGCTCTGCCAGGTAGCGCCGCCGCCCAGCCAGAAGCGACCTTCGGCACCGCCCGGACGCCAGCTGGTGTTGAGGCGGAAGGTGTCCACCGGGGTGGTGGTGTTCTGGCGAACGCCTGCCTGGCTGTAGGTGGTGGTATGGGCGAAGCCGGCCGACAGGTTCCAATGCTCGCCCAGGCTGCCCTGTGCTTCGACTTCCCAACCCTTGACCTTGTTGCCCTTGCCGGTGGAACGGTAGGCGCTGGAACCATCGGGCAACGAGTTCACCGGTACGCTGTCGTCCAGTTCGGCGACGTTGTCCTTGACGCCCTTGAACACGGCGGCCGAGGTATTGAGCAGGCCATCAAAGAATTCAGCCTTGAAGCCGGCTTCCCACATGTCGCCGACCACTGGCTCGAGGTAGCTGTTGTTCTTGTCGCGGTAGTTCTGCGGCTGGAAGATGTCGGTATAGCTGGCGTAGGCGCTGAAGTACTTGTTGATGTCGTAGATCAGGCCAAGGTATGGGGTAAGCGTGTTCTCCGGCTTGTAGCCAGTGCGGGTGGTACCGGTGCGGTTGCCGGCGGTGTCGTAGGTGTAACGCCAGGTCCGGGTTTCCCAGGTGCTGTAGCGGGCACCGGCGACGGCGAGCAGTGGGTCGGCCAACTGCAGGCGGGCGGCGACATAGGCAGCGCGCTGCTTCAACTCGTCTTCCGAACCCAGGTAGCCGTTGCGCACGATCGGCAGTTCCGGGATGTTGCCGGTCCAGTTGCGCCAGTCCGGCACCTGCGCGTAGTCGTCGGGATAGTCGGGGATGGTGATGGACGGGTACTCGCCCTTGCGCACGGACTCGCCAAGGCCAAACACCAGCTCGTGCTCGCGGCCGAACAGTTTGAAGTTGCCACCGACGTTCACGTCGAACACATCCATCGTGCTCTGTTCGGCGAAGTGAGAGAGGTAGGCGGTGACGCCGGTGCCATCCGGGCGCGGGAAGCCATTGGCGCCGTACCAGACGCTGCCATCGGTTTCACGGTCGGCGTGTGTGAAGCTGCCCTTCAACGCCCAGCCGGCGCCGAGCTGCTGCTCGATGCGGGCAAAGCTGGTCTTCTCGACGATCGGCCACTGGCTCCACGACGCCGACAGGTTGGTTGAGCGCGGCAGTTTGGCCGGCTTGCCGTCCACACCCCAGTAAGGCACCACGCCCCAGGTCACGCCGGAGGTCTCCGGCGACTGGTACTCGTAGCCGAGCTCAAGCAGGGTGCTGTTGCTGACGTCGGCCTGGATGATGCCGTAGAACACGTTCTTGTCGAGTTTGTAGACATCGCGGAACGAATCGCTCTGCTGCTTGGCAGCGACCGCGCGGGCACGGATGCGACCGTCCCAGGCCACCGGGCCGCCGATGTCGAACTCCATGCGCTGGTTGCCCCAACGGCCGAGCGTCAGGTTTGCGCCCATCTGCACGGTGTCGGTGGGGCGCTTGCGCACGAAGCTGATGGTGCCGGACGGATCGCCTGCACCGGTGGTCAGGCCGGTGGCGCCACGCACCACTTCGATGCGCTCGTAGATCACGTTGTCGGTATTGGTCTTGATCGATCCACCAAACGTGTTGAGCATGCCGTCGACCTGGAAATTGGTGATGTTGTAGCCGCGCGAGACGTAGTTGATGCGCTCGCTGTCGGTGACCGACACATGCACGCCGGTGACCTGGCCCATCACGTCGGACAGCGAGAACAGGCCCATGTCGTCCAGTCGCTGACGGGTGATGACGGTGACCGACTGCGGCGTCTGACGCAGTGACAGGTCCAGCTTGGTCGCGGTCTTGGCGTGCTTGACGGTATAGGAGTTCGCCAGCTCGCCTTCGGCGACGACCTTCACGGCATCCAGCGTGGTTGCATTGTCTGCAGGTGCTTCTGCGTGCGCGGAAGCCGGATTGCCAGCCAGAGCGACCGCCAGCGCGGTCGATAGCAGTGAAAGCGAAAGCGGAGTGGTTGCACGGGGGTTATGCATCGGCGTTTCCTGAGTGGCGAAAGTGGTGGGGCCAACAGGAGGAGTGCCAACGGCTCTGCTACACGACTGGCGTGTGAGGTGCCGGAAGAGGTTTCCCGCGTGCTGCCCGCATGCGCTGCGCGTTCGCCCATTGGCGTCGCGCGGCTTGGTATCTATCGGGGGTACACGGGGCTTGGCGGGTGGATGCAGTGCATCGCTGCCGCGAGGGGCTGGGCGTACGGCCTAGTTCGTAACGATAACCATTCTTATTTATGAGGGCAAGCTAAATTGTCTTTTGAGAGTGTTGAACTTTCTGGAGTGCGATGTTTTCGCGGAGGAAAGTGATCTCTCGGTGCTGCCATGGATCGCGTTGTGCATCGTGGCAAGTGTTAAAAAAAGCCATGGATTGCTTGTGGGAACGGCGCAAGCCGCGAGGCTCACAAGCTGTCCAATCACTGGCTCGATCGCAATCCGGAGATGTGGTCGGAATGCACGGGTTGCAGGACATGTATCGTCCGGATGGGATCTCAGCTTCGCGGCTTGCGCCGCTCCCACAAGAAGCGCGGCTGGTGTAGGAGCGGCGTCAGCCGCGAAGCTCACGATCTGTCCAATCACCGGTTCGGTTGCAATCTGGAAATGCGCTTGGCTCGTACGGATCGCGGAAACGCGGTGGCCTGAGGGGATGTCAGCTTCGCGGCTTACGCCGCTCCTACAAGCGTTGCCGGTCCCACGTTGGCGGGGTCAGAACTTCAGCCAGCCGGTCAGGGCATGCAGCAGCAGGCCGATCAGGCCGCCTACCAGCGTCCCGTTGAAGCGGATGTACTGCAGGTCGCGGCCGACGCTGAGCTCCAACTGTTCGACCAGCTTCTTTTCATCCCATGCCTTCACGGTCTGGGCGATATGGTTGGTGACGCCGCTGCGCAGGCGGTTGGTCAGCTTTTCCGCGCCCGCCAGCATGTGCTGGTTCAGCGCGTCGCGCAGGGCCGGATCGCTGCCGATGCTGGTGCCCAGCTTGCCAAGGCTGCGTTCCAGGTGGCCGGCCAGCACCGAGTCTTCGCGGGACAGGTCGGTGCGCAGATAGTCATGCACGCGCTGCCACAAGCCCTGCACATATTCCTGCACCGCTGGGTGATCGATCACCTGCTGCTTCAGTGCGTCCACTTTCGCAGCCAAGGCCGGATCGTCGCGCAGGCGGCGGATGTAATCGGCGATCCATGCAGCGTAGTCCTGCCGCAGTGGATGCTCGGGCTGCGACAGGATCGCCTGCAGCTCTTCCAGACCGGCGCGCGCCAGCCTGTCGGCCAGTGAATCGCCGATCTCGTCGATGGGCTTGACCCAATCCACGGTGCTGGCCAGCTTGGGCCATTCCTTGCGGATGTAACGCACGATCAAGGCCGATGCTTGTTGTCGTACCTTGTCGTTGTCCAGCCAATGGGCGATGCGCGTAAGCCCTTCATCGAGCACGCGTTGGTGGCGGTTGTCGGCAGTCAGCAGGCCCAGCAGTTCACCTGCGGTTCCCGCAGCGTTCCATTGCCTCAGCTGGGCCACCACGAAGCCCTGGATGGAACGACGCACTGCCGCCTCGTCGAGCAGGTCCAATGCCTGCACCGCCCAGCCGCGTGCCATCCCGGCCAGCATCCTGGCCTGCGCCGGTTGCGCCAGCCATTCGCCCAGGCGGGTGGCGGGGTCGAACACCTTCAGCTTGGCCAGCAGTGCTTCCGGCTCCAGGAAATGGTCGCGGACGAACACCGCCAGGCTGTCGGCGATGCGTTCCTTGTTGCGCGGAATGATGGCCGTATGCGGAATCGGCAGGTTCAACGGTCGCCGGAACAAGGCCACGACCGCGAACCAGTCAGCCAGGGCGCCCACCGTGGCCGCCTCACAGAAGGCACCCACCCACGCCCAAATGCCGCGTTCGCCGTTGATGTGGCTGACGACGAAGCCCGCCAGCATCGCCAGCAGCATTGCCACCGCGTACAACTTGAGGCGGCGCAACTGCGCGCGGCGCGGATCGTCCTGTGGGCTCACGGCTTAGTCGCTGTCCTTTGCGCTTACCGCCCGGCGGAAGCAGTGGTTGCCTGCAGGGTGCGCCCATTCGCCGGCACGCTGGGGGCCGTCCGCGGTGCTGGTATCGAACTGCGCGCACAACTCGTAATGGGTGGGATCCAGGGCGCGGTAACGGTAGTCGGGCCCACCGCCGGGATCCTTGTAGGTCAGGACCATGCCGGGTTGCGCGGCCAGCGCGAGGATGTTCGGCGGCAGCGCATCGTTCTCGCGCCAGTAGTTGCTGGCTGCGATTTCCAGCGTGCGCAGATGCGATACGCGCGCCTCATCCAGCCGCTTGAGTCGTTGCTGCGACGGTGAATCGATCACCCAGACACCGGCTGCAATTGCGGCTGCAGTGACGATGCCGGTCGCCCAGAGTACGCGGGTGCCCCAAGCAGTGCGGCTCATGCCTCGACCTCCTCTTGGCGCAGGTCCCACAGGTAGTAACCGAACACCGTGCCGGCGATGGCGCCGACCACCAGCACCTTGAGCACAAAGCGCAGGCTGAGGTCGCCACCGAGCAGGTTGAAGACCAGGGCGGTGAGGTCGCCGATCAGGACGGTGGCCGCCACGAACAGGGTCAAATAGGTGAGCCAGCGGCGTACCGGCGACAGCCGCTTGATCGGATGCCTGTCCACGTCGCGGCTGACGCGGTGGGCGGCGAAGACGAACACCGGGAAGGCGATGACCAGGGCCGAGATCGCCCAACGGATACCTCCGCTCAAGCGCATCAGCTGCCAATCGGGATCAGCCGGGTCGGGCAGGGCGTACTGGATAAGCTGGAACAGCAGGCTGCCCAGGTTCCAAGCAAAGAAGTACAAGGTACTGAACAGCACCAGATAGGCGAAGGCTTCGCGAGCCGACAGCGAGGCGCGTGGGCGTGGTACCGGTAGCGGGAAATCCACGTCGGCCCAACCGCCGAGTACGCCGCTGATCTGCTGTTCGCTCCAACCGGCGGCCAGCAGCGCGCTGCTGACCTGCTGGCGGCTGTGTCCGCGCATCAAGGCATCGCGGACAAAAGCTTCAAGTTCGGGGGAGGCCGAGGCCATCACATGCTCCTTGCAGGGATGACCGCAGCCTAGGCGGCCGGCTCAGTGCAATCAAGCGTCGATGGGCTCTTCTGCCTGGGCGGCCAGCATGCGTGCGCGCAGGGCATCCAGCTCCATGCGCAGGGCCTGGTTCTCGGCGGTGAGCGAAGCCACGCGCTGGCGCAGGGCCTGCACTTCGGCGCTGTCGACGTTACCGTCCAGGCCATCGGCTTCGGCCATGCTCAGCGGCTGTGCGTCGTCATCGGCATCCTCGCGTGCAGCCTTGGGCTTGCGCTTGGCATCGCGCACGCGCTTGGCGGCCTGCTTCAGTTCGTCCTTGCCGCCACGCGCCGCTGCGCGCTGCTCGTCCTCGGGCAGGCTGGCCACGGTGGCGGCGGCACTGAGCGAGATCGCGCCCACGCGCATCGCCTCGATCACCTCGGCGGTGGCGTGCTCGTGGATCTTCTCGATCATCGTCACCTGGCTGGGACTGAGCTTGGCTTCGCGGGCCAGATCGGCCTTGGACAGCTTGGGTGCGGGCTCCCATGGTGGGGTGTCGGCATCGCTGTTGGCGTCGTTGATCGCAGCTTCACCGTCGCTCTCACGGCGCAGTTGCTCCTGTTCAGCCCGACGGCGGGTTTCCAGGATGTCGCGCTTGCGCAGGGCGAGCACGCCGCGCTGGTAATCGGAGACGCTGCGCCGGCCCAGGTGTTGCTCGATCATCCACAGATGCACGTCATCCATGGACTTGAAGCGGGTGTTCTGCACGGTGTTGAACGGGATGCCATGCCTGGAACAGATGCCGTAACGGTTGTGGCCATCGATCAGCACATCGCCCCACAGCACCAGTGCGTCGCGGCAACCCTCGGCCAGCAGACTGCGCTCCAGCGCGTCGTGCTCGTCCTGCGTGAGCGGATCGATATAGGCCTTGAGTTCTTCGTTGACGATGATGTCCATGAGCGCTGCCGGAAACGTGGAGCGGCATTGTGAAGCCAGCAGGAGCCGGGGCCAACCCTTGTATTTGCGGAAAATAGCAGGTCCGTGTCGGTGCCCTACGGTGGTCGGCGTACCATGAGCGCCAGCGACAACGCCTTCGCAACCGGGAAAACCTCATGAACACTCCCCATATCCGTGAACAGTGGCAGAGCCTCGCCGACCGTCTGTCGCTGCGCACCCGCGCGTTCATAAATGGGCAGTACGTGGACGCGGCATCGGGTGCCACTTTCGACTGCATCAGTCCGATCGACGGGCGCGTGCTGGGGCAGATCGCCGATGCTGGCCAGGTCGATATCGACCACGCGGTGGCGGCGGCGCGGCGCACCTTCAATGCGGGTCATTGGGCTGGGTTGAAGCCGGCCAAGCGCAAGCAGGTATTGCTGAAGCTGGCGGCCTTGGTCGAGGCGCATGCCGATGAACTCGCCCTGCTGGAAACGCTGGACATGGGCAAGCCGGTGGCGCAGGCGCGGCAGGTGGATATCGGTGGCGTGATCCGCTGCATCCAGTGGACGGCGGAGGCGGTGGACAAGTTGTACGGCGAAGTTGCCCCGACCGGTGGCAACGAATTGGGCTTGATCACCCGCGAGCCGCTGGGCGTGGTCGGCGCGATCGTGCCGTGGAACTTCCCGCTGCTGATGGCGGCATGGAAGATTGCCCCGGCACTGGCGGCCGGCAATTCGGTGGTGCTCAAGCCTTCGGAGAAGTCTCCCTTGAGCGCCTTGCGCTTCGCCGAGCTGGTGAGCGAAGCCGGCGTCCCGGATGGTGTGTTCAACGTGGTACCCGGTAGTGGCAAGGGCGCCGGCGAGCCGCTGGCGCTGCATATGGATGTGGATGGTCTGGTGTTCACCGGCTCTACTGCGGTGGGCAAGCGGCTGCTGCAATGTGCAGGACTGTCGAACATGAAGCGCGCCTACATGGAATGCGGTGGCAAGAGCCCGAACATCGTGTTTGCCGATGCGCATGATCTGGACAAAGCAGCTGAGGCGACGGCGAGCGCGATCTTCTACAACCAGGGCGAAGTGTGTACGGCAGGTTCGCGTTTGCTGGTGGAGCGCTCGATCAAGGACGCGTTTGTCGCGAAGGTGATCGAGCATGGTCGGCATATGCAGCCTGCGCATCCGTTCGAGCCGAAGGCGGCAATGGGAGCGATGGTGGATGAAGCGCAGACCCAGCGCGTGCTTGGCTATGTGGAGAAGGGCACGGCGGAAGGCGCACGGCTGTTGCTGGGTGGCAAGCGTGCGGATGTCGTTGCGGGCGGGTGTTACATCGAACCGACGGTGTTTGATGAAGTCAGTCCGCAACAAAGCATCGCCCGCGAGGAGATATTCGGCCCGGTGCTGTCGGTGATCGCATTCGATGGCGAGCAGCAGGCCTTGCAGTTGGCCAATGACACCGAGTACGGCCTGGCCGCCGGTGTGTGGACGCGCGATGTTTCGCGAGCGCATCGTGTTGCACGAGGCCTGCGAGCGGGTAGCGTATGGGTGAACTATTGGGATGGCGGCGACATGACCGCGCCGTTTGGTGGGTACAAGCAATCGGGCAATGGCCGCGACAAGTCCTTGCACGCCTTCGACAAGTACACCGAGATGAAGGCGACCTGGATCAATCTGGAAGGCTGATCTGCTCCCTCCCTTTTGGCGTAAGCCAAGGGGAGGGCTGGGGAGGGGTTGGCTGTTGAGCTTCGGTTGTTGCGTTTGAAACCCTGCAAGCAACAGCAAAAGCTACCCCTCCCAACCTCCCCTTGGCTGCGCCAAAGGGGAGGGGCTTTTGCCCCCTCCCTTTCGCATAGCGAAGGGGAGGGCTGGGGAGGGGTTGGCTGTTGAGCTTTGGCTGTGGCGTTTGAAGCTTCAAAGCAGCAGCAAAAGCTACCCCCTCCCAACCTCCCCCTTGGCTGCGCCAAAGGGGAGGGGCTTTTGCCCCCTCCCTTTCGCGTAGCGAAGGGGAGGGCTGGGGAGGGGTTGGCTGTTGAGCTTTGGCTGTTGCGTTTGAAGCCTTGCAAGCAACAGCAAAAGCTACCCCCTCCCAGCCTCCCCCTTGGCTACGCCAAAGGGGAGGGGCGGTGCGTGCAGCCCTGAGTTCACATTGGGTTACTCCTTTTCCTGCGCAACCACCGCGCCGGTCGCCGGGTCCAAACGCACCTCGACCTTCTCGCCGCTGGCGGTTCGGCCCTTGGCCTTCCACATGCCGTCATCCAGCTTTACATCGCTGACGCCGGTGTAGCCGGCGCCGGCGAGCTGTGCGCGGATATCTGCCTCGCTCAGCTGCGATACCGTTTTGTCCGGGTAAACGGTGCCATTGCGCGGGTCGATCTTCACGTCGACCTGCTTGCCATCTGCGCTGGTTGCATCGGCCTCCCACATGCCGTCATCGAACTTGACGTCCTTGACGTTGGTATAGCCCTGCGACTCAAGGTGCGCACGCACCTGCGGCGCGGTCAGTGCATCCTGTGCCTGGGCGATGCCGCTGCCGGCCAATGTCAGCGCGGCTGCAATCAATGCGGTACGTAGCGGTCGGTTGTTCATTGGTCTGCTCCTTCGGGTTCATCTTCATCGCGCTTCTGACGCGGGATCAACGCTAACCCCGCCAACCTGTATCGATCCGTGAATTTGTGCGGCTTCAACAGGCGACAATCGGATGCGGTTAATGGATGTGCATAGGAGTGCAAAAAAATGTTTTCAGGATGTTCATTCCTGCCGCAGTGGATGCTTGGGTCAGTGCGCGACAACAGGCAGCTGTAGTGCCGAGCCATGCTCGGCAGGGGCTTTGCAGATCAGCTGGGCGTGCGCAGGCGTGTAGGAGCGAGGTGAGTCGCGAAGCCGATAAACCATCGGGTCGCAGAGATGCCTATCGCTGATGTGATGCATGCTTCGCGGCTTGCGCCGTTCCCACAACGCGTCCAGATGGGCGAGGGGGTGACGGAAACGTCTGGAAGTCACCGCCATGGGCAATGCATCCATGCGAGGGGCGATGCTGTGACCACCACCAGTGCCAACAGTTTCCAGCCCTCCCGGTGAAGATGGCAGCGTCGGCAAGCAACGGTGTCGGCTGCAACCAAATGACGGCCGCGGCGGCGCTGCATGGCAGACTGCGGCCATTATTTCTCCTGTCACAGCCATGTCCACCGCAGCCAGCTCCGCCCCTCTGAACTCCCCGCGCCGCGTCCTGGCAGCCAGTCTTGTCGGCACCACCATCGAGTTTTTCGACTTCTACATCTACGCCACGGCGGCGGTGCTGGTGTTTCCCAAGCTGTTCTTTCCCGAGAGCAGCAATGACGCCGCGCTGCTGCAGTCGTTGGCGACTTTTGCGGTGGCGTTCATCGCGCGGCCGGTGGGCTCGGCGGTGTTTGGGCACTACGGCGACCGGATCGGGCGCAAGGCAACGCTGGTTGCAGCACTGCTGACCATGGGATTGTCGACGGTGGCGATCGGGCTGTTGCCGACCTATCACGACATCGGCGTGACAGCGCCGCTGTTGCTGGCACTCTGTCGGTTTGGGCAGGGCCTCGGGCTTGGCGGGGAATGGGGCGGCGCGGTGTTGCTGGCGACCGAGAACGCGCCGCCGGGCAGGCGCGCGTGGTACGGGATGTTCCCGCAGTTGGGTGCGCCGCTGGGCTTCCTATTGTCGGCCGGTACCTTCCTGCTGCTGGGGCGGGTGCTGGACGACGCCAGTTTCCTGTCCTGGGGCTGGCGCGTGCCGTTCGTCGCCAGTGCGTTGCTGGTGATCGTGGGGCTGTGGGTGCGCTTGAACATCCGCGAGACGCCGGATTTCCAGAAGGCGCTGGACCAGGGCCAGCGCGTGCGCCTGCCAATGCACGAGGTGCTGGTCCGCCATGGCTTCGCGGTGGTCGTTGGCACCTTGGCGGCGTTCGCCACCTTCGTGCTGTTCTACCTGATGACGGTGTTCACGCTGGGCCACGGCACGTCGGTGCTGCATTATGCGCGCGAGGACTTCCTGCTGCTGCAGATGGTCGGCATCCTGTTCTTCGCTGCCGGCATTCCATTGGCGGCGCTGTACGGCGATCGTCATGGTACGGTCAAGGCGATGCTGTGGGCGACGCTGGGCATCTTTGTATTCGGCCTGCTGTTCCAACCCCTGTTCCAGGCCGGGCATCCCTTGCAGGTATTGCTGTTCCTGTCGCTGGGCCTGTTCCTGATGGGCCTGACCTACGGACCCTGCGGCACGATGCTGGCCAGCCTGTATCCGGTGCAGGTGCGCTATACCGGCGCGTCGTTGTCGTTCAATCTGGCGGGGATCCTGGGCGCCGCCCCCGCGCCTTATGCGGCGACCTGGCTGGCCGGAAAGTTCGGCATCGCCGCGGTTGGCGGCTACCTGTGCGGCACCGCGCTGCTGACGGCACTTGCGTTGTTGGCAATCCGCCGTTGGCAGCGGCAGGGTGCCGCAGGGACGCCGTAAGTCGCGACTACTGCCGGTCCCACACAAGACCGGCGACGTGTGCGCTTTGCGGCGTTCCTGCAGCGATGAAACGCAGGAGCAGCGGTGTTGCGATACCTGCTGGGCTTCACGCAGCCGCGCCACTCCCGCAAAGCGGATCAGCGGAACAGGCGCTTCAGCGTGCGTCCCAGCCAGCTGCCTTCCTGGTGCTCCCTGGCGAACTGGTTGAGGTGGCGCTTGACGTGCTCGGCATACGCCTTGTCATCACCACGGATGTGGTTGAACAACCAGCGTGACAGCATGTTGCGCAGCTCGTCGGTGACGTCCTCGCCGGACTGGAAGCGCATGCGGTACTCAGAGACCCGCTTGCCGAATACTTCGTGCACGCGTTTGTGGGCGGCGCAGAAGGGGTAGCCCGCTTCTTCCATCAACTCTTCTTCAAAGGCGAAGTGCGACATGGTGTAGTCCACCAGTTCGTCGATGACTTCAGCCACGGCGACGCGCTCCAGACTCTTTTGAGCGACGTGCAGGTGGTTGAGCATCTCCACGATGCGCATGTGCTGGTGGTCGATGACCTCCACGCCCGTATTGAGATCGTCTTGCCAGACCAGTAGTGCCACCGCCACTTCTCCCTCTGTGTGCTTTGAGCTGCACTGTAGGGAGCGGGCCGGGAAGGCGCGTTGATCTGGATCAATGCCTGTAGCGGGGCAAGGATTTCATTCAGATATGGCGGTGAGGGCTTTCAGTGCGTATCGGCGCTGCAGACGCGGTTGCGTCCGGCGGCCTTGGCCAGGTACAGCTGGCGGTCGGCTTCGGTGATGAGCTGGTGCAGGTTGCCGCTGTGCAAGGGCATGCGGCAGACGCCGATGCTCACCGTCATGCTCAGGATGCTGTCGCCGAATGGCAGTCGCAAGGCGGCTACCGATTGCCGCACTTTCTCGAAGTGCGCGGCGCTGGCGGCTGCATCAAGGCCGGAAACCATCAGGCAGAACTCCTCGCCACCAAAGCGGGAGCTGATGTCCTGGCTGCGGGTGTTGGCCTGCAGTACCGAGGCGACCGCGCGGATGGCCTGGTCGCCAGCCTCGTGGCCAAGGCTGTCGTTGATATGCTTGAAATGATCGATATCGACCATGGCCACGGCGACCATGCCGCCGTTGTCGACAGCGCTGAGCTGGCGCTGACTCTGCTCAAGGAAGCTGCGGCGGTTCGGCAGGCCGGTCAGGAAGTCGCGCGTGGCAAGATCCTGCAGCGTGCCGATCAGCTCAAGCTGGTCCACGTTCTGCGACACACGGCAGAAGAACTCCTCGCGCGAGAACGGTTTGCGCAGGAAGTCATTGGCGCCGTTCTTCAGGAAGCGCGGGATCAACGACGGGTCCGAATTGCCGGAAATGCCGATCACCGCCACCTTGTCGCGTGCACGCAATGCGCGCAGCCGCCGGGTGAGCTCGACGCCCTGCATGCCCGGCATCTCCTCGTCGACGATGACCAGTCGTATCGCCGGATCGGCCTCGATGGCGCGCAGTGCCGCGTTGCCGTCGTCGGCTTCGATGACGTGGTAGCCGTACATCGTCAGCAGTGCGGACGCGTAGGCGCGTGCAGACGGCGAATCGTCCACCACCAGGGCGGCGATCCGGCGATTGCGCTCCATGCGCTGCACCAGCCAGACCAGGTAATCGACGCTGCCGGGGGTGTTCTTCAGCACGTAGTCGATGATCTGCTGCTGCAGCACGCGCTTGCGCAGGTCCTCGTCGTAAACACCGCTGACCACGATGGTGGGCAGGCCGCGGTCGACGAAATACTGCACCACCTGGTCGCGATCGCCATCGGCGAGCACCAGCCCGGTCAGGACCAGGAACCAGCCGTCTTCACGGTCCAGCAGTTCGCCGGCCTCGGCCAGGCTGGAGGCGACGCTGACCGGCAGTTCCAGTCGCTGCTCGATGGCCTCACGCAGCATCGTGGTGAAGGTGCGCGAGTTCTCCACCAACAGGATGCGCTGGGGCAGGGGCGCGATCGACGGACTGTCAAAGGCGGCCTGTGGCGTGCTGGCAGTAGTGGCGAGAGTAGGGAGCATCGGAAGGTATAGCGGCCGCGGGCGCAAAAGCTTGAGGTTGTATGTGACCGTGAGTGGGGATTGGCAAACGCCAGCCCTGCACTCGCGGTGATCCGCGCCCTTCATCCCCGGTCCCCAATCCCCGCCTCACCACAACAGATCGCGCAGCTTGTACCAGGACATTGCCGCCACCAGCATCGGCATGCGCAAGGCCTTGCCGCCCGGGAAAGCGCCGTGTGGGATGCGTTCGAATACGTCCAGGCGCTGCGCCTGGCCGGCAATGGCGGCGGCGATCACTTCACCGGCCAGCCCGGTGCTGGCGACGCCGTGGCCGGAAAAGCCCTGCGCGAAGTACACGTTCGGGGTGATCCGCCCCCAGTGCGGGGCGCGGTTGCGGGTGATGTCGATATAGCCGCCCCAGACGTATTCCATCTCCACATCGGCCAGCTGCGGGAATACCCGGCGCATGCGTCGGGTCATGCTGGCGCGCAGTCCCGGTGGTGGCAGCGCGGAGTAGGTGGCCTGGCCGCCGAACAGCAGGCGGTGGTCGCGACTGAGGCGGAAGTAGTCCAGCGCCCAATTGACGTCGGCCACGGCCATGTCGTTGCGGATCAGTGCCCGTGCGCGCTCGGCGCCCAGTGGCCGGGTGGCGCCGATATAGGTGCCGACCGGCATCATCCGGGTTTCCAGCTCGGGAGCGATGTCCTGCAGCCAGGCGTTGCCTGCCAGGATGATGAAATCGGCGTCAACGCGGCCGTGGGCGGTGATCAGCGCTGCTTGCGGGCCGCGTTCAAGCCGGGTGACCGCGGATTGCTCATGGATGGTGACACCAGCGGCTTCAGCGGCCTGGGCCAGGCCCTGCGCATAAGCCAGCGGATGCAGGTGGCCGCTGGCAGCGTCGTAGACCGCGCCCAGGTAGCGTTCGCTGGCCAGTTCCTGCTGCAGGCGTGGGCGGTCCCACCATTCCAGCGGGTAGTCATAGCGCTGCGCCATGCGCTCGATGTCATTGCGCAGGGCGCGTTCCTGGCGCGGCTGGATCGGCACGCTGGCGTGGCCGTCGCGCCAGTCGCAGTCGATGCCGTGGCGAGCAATGCGCTGCTTGAGCATGTGCATGCCTTCGCGCGAGAAATCGAACAGCAGCCGCGCATCGGCGTCACCCACCAGTGCTTCCAGCGTGTCCTGTTCGCAGCCATAGCCGACGATGGCTTGGCCACCGTTGCGGCCAGAGGCGCCCCAGCCCACGCGCTCGGCTTCCAGTACGGTGACCTTGTAGCCCTTTTCAGCCAGTGCCAATGCGGCGGTCAGGCCGGTGTAGCCGGCGCCGAGCACGGCCACATCGGCGCGCGCCTGGCCACGCAGGGGCGCGCGTAGCGGAAGCTCGGGTTGGCTGGCGGCGTACCAGCTCGGGGGGTAAACGGATGCAGCGGCGTCCACGGACATCTGGCCGAATCAGGGGTGGGAAGTGTAGCGACACCGGCGTATGCAGCGTGCGCAGGCCAGTGAAGAACCCGCATAGTGTGCCTTGCCTTACTTGAATCGCGGATGGCGCTTGGTTGCCTAAACAGCAGGGCAGGGGTAGCGTGCAGGCACGTCTCATGAGCTTCATCCATGGCCAGCCTGCCGCTGGTCGGCTTGCCTACCGACAGCAAACCGATCGGCTCCCATCCGTTTCTTGTGGTTGGTGAAAAATACGTGCGGGCCGTTGTCGACGGCGCGCAGGCCATGCCGCTGCTGCTGCCTTTGCTGCAACCGCCGCTACCGCCGGAAGCCTGGTTGGCGACGCTGGATGGCCTGCTGCTGACCGGTGCAACCAGCAACATCGAGCCGTACCACTACGATGGCGGCGACAGCTGGCCGGGCAATCCGCACGATCCGGCGCGCGATGCCAACGTGTTCGGGCTGATCCCGCAGGCGCTGGCGCTGGGCATGCCGATCCTGGCGATCTGCCGTGGTTTCCAGGAGGTGAATGTCGCTTTTGGCGGCAGCCTGCATCCGAAAGTACATGAAGTGCCGGGGCTGGCCGATCACCGTGAAAACCCGGCGTCATCATTGGAAGTGCAATATGGGCCGGCGCATGCGTTGCAACTGAGCCCGGGTGGTTTGCTGGCAGGCATTGCCGGCGGCAGCGAGGTGATGGTCAACTCGGTGCACGGGCAAGGCGTAGCCAGGCTGGGCGAAGGGCTGCAGGTCGAGGCCCGCGCGCCGGATGGGCTGATCGAGGCGTTTCGTGGCACTGGCCCCTCGTTCCTGCTCGGCCTGCAGTTCCACCCGGAATGGCGGGTTACCGAAAACCCGTTCTATCTGGGCATATTCCAAGCCTTCGGCGAGGCCTGTCGCCGCTATCGGTCACACAAACAAGTTGGTTCCCCATGACGTCGCGCCCCCGCACCCGCAGCCGTAAAACCGCCATTGCCGTACAGGAAGAAAGCCTGTTGCTGCGCTGGCTGAAGGAGCGGCACATCACCGAGGTTGAATGCCTGGTGCCGGATATCACCGGCAACGCCCGTGGCAAGATCATCCCGGCCGACAAGTTCTCGCACGATTACGGCACCCGTCTGCCCGAGGGCATTTTCGCTACCACGGTGACCGGCGATTACCCGGATGATTACTACGAGCTGACCTCGCCGGCCGACGCGGACATGATCCTGCGGCCGGACCCGGACACCGTGCGCATGGTGCCGTGGGCGACTGATCCCACCGCGCAGATCATCCACGACTGCTACACCAAGAATGGCCAGCCGCATGAACTGGCACCGCGCAATGTATTGCGGCGGGTACTGGCTGCGTACGAGGAGCTTGGACTGAAGCCGGTGGTGGCGCCGGAAGTGGAGTTCTTCCTGGTGCAGAAGAACACCGATCCGGATTTCCCGCTGCTGCCGCCTGCTGGCCGCTCCGGTCGCCCGGAGACGGCCCGTCAGTCGTATTCGATCGATGCGGTCAATGAATTCGATCCCATCCTCGACCTGATGTACGACTATTGCGATGCGATGAAGCTGGACGTGGATACCTTGATCCACGAATCCGGCGCCGCGCAGCTGGAAGTCAATTTCACCCATTCCGACGCGATGTCGCTGGCCGACCAGGTCTTCCTGTTCAAGCGCACCATGCGTGAGGCGGCGCTGCGTCACGGCATCTATGCCACCTTCCTGGCCAAGCCGATGGAGACCGAACCCGGCAGCGCCATGCACATCCACCAGAGCCTGGTGCGCATTGCCGATGGCCGCAATGTGTTTGCCGGCCACGCAGAAGGCGAGTACAGCGAGACCTTCGACAATTACCTGGCTGGCCTGCAGAAGTACGTGCCTGCGGCGATGGGCTTCTTTGCCCCGAACGTGAACTCC
This sequence comes from Stenotrophomonas sp. STEN031, assembly GCF_056759975.1. Classification (NCBI taxonomy): domain Bacteria; kingdom Pseudomonadati; phylum Pseudomonadota; class Gammaproteobacteria; order Lysobacterales; family Lysobacteraceae; genus Stenotrophomonas; species Stenotrophomonas sp. STEN031. The sequence goes on along the minus strand of NZ_JBRREA010000038.1, from coordinate 5,577 downwards.
TATCGCCGGCTGGTGTTCGGCGAGGTATCGCCGAGCAATGTGGAGTGGGGCTTCGACAACCGCACCTGCGGCCTGCGTGTGCCGATGGACAGCCTGGAGAACAATCGCGTGGAGAGCCGTTTTGCCGGTTCCGACGCCAATCCCTACCTGGCGATGGCGGCGACGCTGGCCTGTGGCCTGCTGGGCATCCGCGAGAAGTTGACCCCGACCACCCCGATCAGCGGTAACGCCAAGGAGCTGGGTTACGAACTTCCGCGCTCGCTGGGCGAGTCGCTGGATGCGCTGGAGGGCTGCGAAGCCCTGCAGGAGCTGCTGGGGCGCCGTTTCTGTCGCGCCTATGTCTCGGTCAAACGCAAGGAATACGAGACCTTCTTCCGCGTGATCAGCTCCTGGGAGCGCGAATTCCTGCTGCTGAATGTCTGAGCGCAAGGCTTGTCTCCCTCCCTTTTGCGCAGCAAAGGGGAGGGTTGGGGAGGGGTTTGCTGTTGAGCTTTGGCTCCGGCGTTTGAAGCCTGCAGGCAACGGCTGCAGCTACCCCCTCCCAGCCTCCTCTTTGGCTGTGCCAAAGGGGAGGGTCGGTGCATGCAGCTCTGCTCCCTCCCTTTGGCGCAAGCCAAGGGGAGGGCTGGGGAGGGGGAGCTCTGCTGTGGCGTTTCAAGTGTTGCCAGCTTCGCGGCTCACGCCGCTCCCACAAGCCCTACATCCAACTTCTACACACGAAGCCGCCGCAGATGGGACAATATGCCCACTTCCCGGCCTGGCCGGTCCCCCCATACCGCTCCCGGATCCCACTGGAGAACCCATGAATCTGCGCATTCTCACCGTTGGTGTCGCCATCTCCCTGCTCGCTGCCTGCGGCGGCAAGGAAGAGGGCGCCAAGCCCGCTGAAGGCGGCGAGGCCAAGGTCCTCAACGTCTACAACTACTCCGATTACATCGCCGAAGACACCATCCCGAACTTCGAGAAGACCACCGGCATCAAGGTCACCTACGACGTGTTCGACAGTGACGAGATGGTCGAGACCAAGTTGCTGACCGGCGACAGCGGTTACGACATCGTGGTGCCGACGCTGAACTTCTTCGGTCGCCAGATCCAGGCCGGCGTGTTCCTGCCGCTGGATAAGAGCAAGATCCCGAACCTGGCCAACCTCGACTCGGCGGTGATGCAGCGCATTGCCGGCCAGGACCCGGGCAACCAGTACGGCGTTCCCTACATGATGGGCAGCACCGGCATCGGCTACAACGTGGCCAAGCTGAAGGAGCGTTTCGGCGGCAGCGCTGACATCGCCAACAGCTGGGACCTGGTGTTCAAGCCGGAAAACATCGCCAAGATGAAGGACTGCGGCGTGACCCTGCTGGACACCCCGGCCGACATGATCCCGGTGGCCCTGCACTACCTGGGCGAAGACCCGCACAGCGCCGACCCGGCCGTGCTGCAGAAGGCGGCCGACCTGCTCAAGTCGATCCGCCCGTACGTGCAGAACTTCCACTCCTCGCAGTACGTGGGTTCGCTGGCCAATGGCAGCACCTGCCTCGTGGTGGGCTGGTCGGGTGACATCATCCAGGCCCGTGACCGCGCCGAGGAAGCCAAGAACGGCGTGGAAGTGGCGTATTCCATTCCGAAGGAAGGCGCACCGCAGTGGTTCGACATGCTGGCCATCCCGAAGGATGCCAAGCACCCGGGCAACGCCTATGCCTTCATCAACTACCTGCTGGAGCCGGAGGTAGCGGCCAAGAACACCAACGTGACCCACTACGCCAACCCGGTGAAGTCGGCGACCTCGTTGGTCGACCCGGCCATCCGCGACGACAAGACCATCTACCCGGCCGAGGATGTGGCCGCCAAGATGTTCACCTACGCTATCAACAGCCCGGAGACGGACAAGCTGTATACCCGTCTGTGGACCGAGATCAAGACCGGCCGTTGATTCCAGGCAGGTTTAGCGTGTGAGTGTTTACAACGCCTCCCTCTTGCAGGGAGGCGTTGTTGTTTGCGGCGTTCGCGCGCTGTCGGTTGCCAGTGGAGAAGGCGAGGCAGGGCTTGTCTCCCTCCCTTTGGCGCAGCCAAGGGGGTGAAGAAGGCCTGCTTGCACGCCATTGGCGCGCGGCCTGATGAACGACCGAAGGCTGCGCCTTCGGGCCGGACGGGCTGGGGAGGGGTAAGTTCTTGAAGCTTCACGCACTATCAGCTTCGCGGCTGACGCCGCTCCTACAGCACCGCTGCCGGGCATGGCGTGGGTCGCGCGCGCTGCGGCTTGGCGGGTCTCCCTCCCTTTGGCCCAGCCAAGGGGAGGGTTGGGGAGGGGTAAGTTCTTGGGGCCTTCACGCACTATCAGCTTCGCGGCTGACGCCGCTCCTACAGCGCCCCTGTCGAGCATGGCGTGGGGCGCGCTGCGGCTTGGCTTGTCTCCCTCCCTTTGGCGTATAGCCAAGGGGAGGGCCGGGGAGGGGTAAGCCTTTGTGGCCTTTCGCGCATTACCAGCCTCGCGGCGGACGCCGCTGCTACGGCCTGCGCACCTTCACATCGGCCCCAACCGCCACAGCCAGCGGTGTCGCCGACAAAAATGGGGGGCTAAACTACGCCCGTTTGTTCATCTGCCTGCTTCCGGAGCCCCTACATGCCCGTTGACGCCAAGCCGGACCCGATCGCCCTCAGCAGCGAGCCCGGCTATCTGTCCATTCGCGATCTGCGCAAGGAATTCGATGGCTTTGTCGCCGTCGATGACGTCAACCTGGACGTTCGCAAGGGCGAGATCTTCGCCCTGCTGGGCGGTTCGGGCAGTGGCAAGTCCACCCTGTTGCGCTGCCTGGCCGGCTTCGAGACGCCGACCAAGGGCAGCATCCTGCTCGACGGCCAGCCGATCACCGCGCTGCCGCCCTACGAGCGGCCAATCAACATGATGTTCCAGTCCTATGCGCTGTTCCCGCACATGACGGTGGAGCAGAACATCGCCTTCGGCCTGAAGCAGGACGGCATGGCCAAGGATGCGATCGCCCGCCGCGTCGGCGAGATGCTGGAGCTGGTACAGCTGCAGAAGCTGGGCAAGCGCAAGCCGCACCAGCTCTCCGGTGGCCAGCAGCAGCGCGTGGCGCTGGCGCGGTCGCTGGCCAAGAGCCCCAAGCTGTTGTTGCTGGACGAACCAATGGGCGCGCTGGACAAGAAGCTGCGCTCGAAGATGCAGTTGGAGCTGGTCAACATCATCGAGCAACTGGGCGTCACCTGCGTCATGGTCACCCATGACCAGGAAGAAGCCATGACCATGGCCACCCGCATCGCGGTGATGGACCAGGGCTGGATCCAGCAGATCGGCAAGCCGGACGATATCTACGAACAGCCGGCCAACCGCTTTGTTGCCAGCTTCATCGGCTCGGTCAACCTGTTCGAGGGCGTGATCGACGAGGATCTGCCCGAGTACGTCACCGTGCGCACCGCCGACTTCCCGGCGCCGATCTATGTCGGCCACGGCATCACCGGTTATGAAGGCCAGCCGGTGGCGTTCGCGCTGCGCCCGGAAAAGGTGCATATCGCCAAGGAAGAGCCGGAGGGTGAAACCAACAAGGCGTTTGGCGTGGTCGAGGACATCGCCTATTTCGGCAGCCACTCGGTCTACCACGTGCGCCTGCCCAGTGGCGCCAAGATCCTGTCCAACTTCGCCAACATGAAGCGCTGGGACAGTGACGGCATCACCTGGAACGATGAAGTCTGGGTGTCCTGGGATGACAACGACGGCGTGGTGCTGACCTCATGAGCGCGATCGGGCCGAACCTGGGTGGGTGGCGGCGCTGGCTGCCGGGTGCGCGCGCGGGTGTGATCGGCGTGCCGTACCTGTGGCTGCTGCTGTTCTTCGCGATCCCGTTCCTGATCGTGTTGAAGATATCCTTCGCCAAGATGGCGGTGGCGATGCCGCCGTATACCTCCATCGTGGAGTACGTGGACAACGCGTTCACGGTCAACCTCAACCTGGGCAACTACACCGCGCTGTTCACCGACAGCCAGTACGTGGTGGCCTACCTGAGCTCGATCAAGATCGCGGTGATCTCGACCTTGCTGACCCTGTTGATCGGCTACCCGATGGCCTATGTGATCTCGCGCATGTCGCCGTCGGCGCGCAACATCGCGATGATGCTGGTGGTGCTGCCGTCGTGGACCTCGTTCCTGATCCGCGTCTATGCCTGGATCGGCATCCTCGACAGCAATGGCCTGATCAACCGCACGCTGATCAGCATCGGCTTGATCGATGAGCCGTTGCGCATCCTCTATACCCCGGTGGCGGCCTATATCGGCATCGTCTACTGCTACCTGCCGTTCATGGTGCTGCCGCTGTACGCCAACCTGGTCAAGCTCGACCATCGCCTGCTGGAGGCGGCCTATGACCTCGGCGCCAAGCCCTGGCAGGCCTTCCTGCGCATCACCTTGCCGCTGTCGCGCAGCGGCATCATTGCTGGCTGCATGCTGGTGATGATCCCGGCGGTGGGTGAGTTCGTGATCCCGGAAATGCTGGGTGGCCCGGATACGCTGATGATCGGCCGCGTGCTGTGGGGCGAGTTCTTCAACAACCGCGACTGGCCGCTGGCCTCGGCGGTGGCGATCGTGATGCTGATCCTGCTGCTGATCCCCATCATCATCTTCAACCGTTCGCAGCAGCGTGAGCTGGAAGGGAAGCTGGCATGAGCATGACCCGGCGTAGTTCCTGGTTGGGTTGGAGCATCCTGCTGCTCGGATTCGCCTTCCTGTACCTGCCGATCCTGTTGTTGATGGTGTATTCGTTCAACTCCTCGCGTCTGGCGACGGTGTGGGCAGGCTTCTCGACGCAGTGGTACGGCGAGCTGTTCCGAGACCGCCAACTACTGCAGGCGGCGTGGATCAGCATCAAGATCGCGTTCTGGACCGCGAGCGCGGCAATGGTGATCGGCACCATGGCGGCGATGGCGATGACCCGCTTCAAGCGTTTCCCCAGCAAAACCATCTTCGGTGCCCTGGTGACCGCGCCGCTGGTGATGCCGGAAGTGATCATCGGCCTGTCGATCCTGCTGATGCTGGTATCGATGGGCGGCCTGTTCGGCCTGCCGTCCAAGGGCGTGGTGGCGATCTGGATCGCGCATGTCACCTTCACCATTTCCTTCGTGACCGTGGTGGTGTCCTCGCGCCTGCAGGAGCTGGACCGCTCGCTGGAAGAAGCTGCGATGGACCTGGGCGCGAACCGGATCAAGGTGTTCTTCCTGATCACCTTGCCAATCATCGCACCGGCGCTGCTGTCCGGCTGGCTGCTGGCTTTCACCTTGTCGCTGGACGACGTGGTGATCGCCAGCTTCGTCGCCGGCCCCAGCTCGACCACCTTGCCGATGAAGATCTTCGCCTCGGTGCGCATGGGCGTCAGCCCCAAGATCAACGCCCTGGCCACGCTGATGGTGCTGGCGGTGTCGACGGTGGCGGTGCTGGGCTGGTGGATTTCGGCCCGCGCCGAGAAGCGACGCCAGCGTGACATGCAGCTGGCGTTGCAGGAAAACGGCTGAGGGGCAAATGTAGTGCCGAGCCATGCTCGGCAGAGGCTTCACCATCGATCCATCACCAATGTGG
>NZ_JBRREA010000037.1:0-40814 GCF_056759975.1 Stenotrophomonas sp. STEN031 | reverse complement strand
CGCCCGCCCCTGGCCGCGTCCGTCGGTCCCCGCCTGGCACTGGTTTGCGGTCCCTGGGGCGGCCGGTGCGCGACCCCCTCCGCCCCGCCCCGCCCCCCGCCCCCCACTACAGGTGGAGCGTCGCGCTGCTACTCTTGGGCCGACTCCCGGTAACAGGCAACAACATGGATAGACGGCGTTTTATTGGCGGTACGGCGCTGGCGGCTACCTTGCCGCTGCTCGGCATGCAGGGCGCACTGGCGGCTACGCGCGGGCAGCTGCTCGCGGCCGGGCTCAACAAGGGTGACACGGTGGGGCTGGTCAGCCCGTCCTCGGCCAGCAGCGAGCGGCTCAGTCTGCAGTTGGCGCGCGAGGCGATGGAGGCGCTGGGCTTTGTGGTCAAGACCGGGGCGCATTACGCCGCGCGCCATGGCCACCTGGCCGGCACCGATGCCGAGCGTGCCGGTGATCTGAATGCCATGTTCGGCGACAAGCAGGTTAAGGCCATCATCTGTGTGCGCGGCGGCTCCGGCGCAGCACGGCTGCTGCCGCTGCTCGACTACGAGCGCATCCGCGCCAATCCCAAGGTGTTGCTCGGTTACTCGGACATCACCGCGCTGCATTGTGCCATCCATGCCAAAACCGGCCTGGTGACTTTCCATGGGCAGATCGGCGCAGGCAGTTGGAACCGTTTCAATGTCGATCAGTTCGAACGCGTGTTCTTCAAGCGCGAATTGATGCACTACCAGAACCGCAGCGAAAACGACGATGAGCTGGTGCCGCGCGACAACCGCACATTGACCATCCGTGGTGGCAAGGCGCAAGGCGAGTTGATCGGCGGCAACCTGACCGTGCTCGCGGCCTTGGCCGGTTCGCCCTATCTGCCGGATTTCACCGGCAAGATCCTGTTCCTGGAAGACGTCGCAGAGGCGCCCTATCGCATCGATCGCATGTTCAGCACCTTGAAGCTGATGGGGGCGCTGGACAAGATCGCCGGTTTCATCTTCGGTGAGTGCACCGATTGCGCGCCGGGTGATGGCTATGGCTCGCTGACCCTGGATCAGATCTTCGACGACTACATCCTGCCGTTGAAGATCCCGGCCTACCGCGGCGCGATGATCGGCCACATCAAGGAGCAGTTCATCGTGCCGGTCGGCGGCAAGGTGGAGATGGATGCCGACGCCGGAACCTTCCGCCTGCTGGCGCCGGTGTTGGCCTGAGCGTGATATGCGCGACGACGTGGCGCGGTGCGCTCACGTCGTCATTGCACGGGCTTACTCTTCCTCGTCGCCCTGTGCGTCCTCGTCCTCGTCTTCATCCTCGGGCGACAACCACCAGGCATGGCCGTCCTCGCGCGCCGGCTGCGGACATTCGCGGGTCTCGATGGCGTCCAGATGGCGGCCGCTACCGCCGGCGAGCCAATCCTTCAACAGCTTCTCGACGGATAAGTGGCTCTGCGCTGCAATGCCGAGGTTGCGCTCACGCTGCCACGCCGTGTCTTCATCAGGCTTGGATGCATGGCTGTGCGGCGCGTCGTAACTGCAGCGCAGGCAGTAATGGCGGATGCTGCGGGTCCAGTCCTCGGCGTAGCCGATGCCGGGTGCGCTGGCGCGTAGCAGCACGTTGATGTCCTCGGCGCTGTCCGCGCGCACGAACACCACGAAGGTCTGGAACTCGGACGACTCCAGCCGCTCCAGTTCGTTGAACACATGCACCTCATGCTCGCCATCGAAGCGTGAGCCGGTGGGGGCACCGTCGTGCAGGACGATGTCACCGAAGCGGTGGCCGCTTTCCGGCAGCGGGACGTTGAGGATGCGTGCGCGCACCGGGTCGATGCGGCGCATGAACACCGTTTCCCCGGCACTCCATGGATTCAAGCGCACCACCGCGATACCGAAGTTGCCGTCGATGGGTCCTTCGCCTTCGGGCAGGGTGATATCGCAGGCGGCCCATAGCGCGCGCACTGTCGTCCATTGGCCAAGGCCGGTCGCCGCAATGGCGGCGTTCCAGTGCTGGGCCTGGCTGAACTCCTCGGCCAGTTCGATGGCGCGCAGGTTGTCCCGCAGTGATCCGGCCCATTCCATCTGGTACTTCAATGCCAAACCGCGCATGTAGTGATAGAACGGGTTCTCCGGGTGGTGCTGTAACAGCAGGTCGAAATCCTGGGTGGCGCTGCACAACTCGCCATCGTCGATGGCCAGGTAGGCCCGGTTGTGGATGCTTTCGAGATCAGGCTGTTCGGAAGTCATTGCGGGCAGCAGTGTTGGGGGGAAAGGATGATCGCATGCGCACCGTATGCTGCGCAGGCGGGGTACGGGGTGCGACTGGCAGTTGCGCGCTTTAACATGCGGATAACAGCGGTATTGCCAGCATCGTCCGCAATGCGCGGTCGTGCTTTTAGCGTGGGCGGTATCGTGCATGCCGGTTTTCATCCGTAGCTTGCTGGAGCAGCGCAATGAACGACAAAGGTTTGAAATGCATGACCTTAGTGGTGGCGATCGCGATCGCGCTGGCAATCACCGGCTGCGGGAAGCCCGGGACGCCAGACGGGGCGACCACCGCAGCCCCCTCGGCAGCGGCGCCGGCTACCGACCCGTCATCGCAAGGCACCCAGCAAGCCTTGAACGTGGAAGTGTTCAATCCTGGTGCGGACGCCATCTTTGCGGTGTCCTCGGAACTGTTGACCGGGACCAGCGATGCCGTGCTGGTCGATGCGCAGTTTTCCACCGCCGATGCGGCCAAGCTGGTGGATATGATCAAGGCGTCAGGCAAGAAGCTGACCACGATCTATATCAGCCATGGCGACCCGGATTTCTACTTCGGCCTTGAGACCCTGCACGCCGCATTCCCCGATGCGCAGATCCTGGCCACGCCGCAGACCATCGCGCATATACAGGCGAGCAAGGATGAAAAGCTGAAGATATGGGGGCCGCAACTGGGTGCCAATGCACCCAGACAGTTGCTGGTGCCTTCACCATTGCAGGGCAACAGCCTGCAGTTGGAGGGGCAGGAGTTGCAGGTGATCGGCCTGGATGGCGCCAGCCCGCAGCGCACGGCCCTGTGGGTGCCATCGATCAGCACGGTGATGGGCGGGGTGCTGGTGGATGCAGGTTCTCACGTGTTCATGGCTGATACGCAGACGCCGCAATCACATCAGGATTGGCTGGCCGCGCTGCAGCAGATCAAGGACCTTGCGCCGGCACGGGTGATTCCCGGCCACTATGCGGAAGGCGCACCACAGGATCTGGCTGCTGTTGAATTCACCGCCAACTACATCCGGGCTTTCGACGAGGAAGCGGCAAAGGCCAAGGATTCGAGCGCGCTGATTGCGGCGATGAAGCAGCGCTATCCGGGCCTGCCAGGTGAGGCATCGTTGGAGCTCAGTGCCAAGGTGGCCAAGGGCGAAATGCCCTGGAAGTAGCGGCCTGATGCAGAAAGGCACCGGTATCAAACTTCATGGAGGATCATTATGAAAGCTCGATTTCTTGCTGTTCTCATCATCGGCGTCCTGGCTGCAGGTAGCGCCTTGGCCAAGGAACCCATCCGATTGGATGCATCTTCCGATGCAGCAGCGGAGTCCAGTTGGAAACAGATGATCGAATCCGTCAGTGCTGAGAAAAAGCAGAAGCTTCTGCTGGCCATGCTTCAGATCAATCTGGATGGTGTGAACTCTGCCTATGAGGTGGTGGGCAATCCGGAGTTGCAGGGTTTTGGCATTGCGAGGGTGAAGGACCGGGTCGCCGGCCTGGATGCTGATGAGATCATCGAGTTGGGCAGTCGGACCTCCAGCGCCGAGATCCGGATCCAGTCGGTCCAATAGCGTCCACTCACGTGTGCAGGCAGAACCCATTCGGTCGATAGGGTGGGTTCTGGGGACGTTGCGTTCACGCTGCAAGCCGCTTCGCGATCCCGGGCCGGTTGGCCGTTGGGATGTCGGTGTCATGGTTGCGCCACGCACACCGTCCCAACCCTGGAAGAGCGGCCTGGATCAGGAAATCGGGTTGGAGGCGCGATCCGCGGCGGAGTTGGCAAGGCGCTTCTTCGCCTTGGCGGCATACATGGCGGCATCGGCATGGCGCAGTAGTGCGTCGGCATCACTGCCGTCGGCGGGGAAGCAGGCTACGCCCACGCTGGCGTCGATCTGCGGGGTGTCGCTGCCAAGGCTCTGTAGCAAGGCCAGCCGTGCACGCAGGGCAGTAGCGATATTCAGCGCATCACCGGGGCTGGCGCAGGCTGGCAGCACGGCAACGAACTCGTCGCCACCGACGCGGGCGATCAGGTCGTTCTGCCGCAGGCCATCGCGCAGTTGGCGGGCGGCGTCACGCAGCAGGCGGTCACCGGCTTCATGCCCGTAGTGGTCGTTGGCGGCCTTGAAGCCATCCAGATCGATGTAGAGCAGCGCCAGCCCACTGCCGTCACGCCCCGCACGCTCCAGCGCCGCTTCCAGTTCACGGCGCAGGTGATAACGATTGGGCAGGCCGGTCAAGGCATCGTGGCTGGCCAGGTGCTCCAGCTGTCGTTCGATTCCACGCAGGGCGGTTACCTCATGGCCGACGCCGATGCGGATGCCGTATTCCGGCAGCCATTTGGCCGACCATTGGATGTCGACCACGCTGCCGTCCTTGCGGATGTAGCGGTTGCGGAAGTTGGAACGTGGCCGGCCTGCCATCACGTCCAGCGCCGACTGTTCGGTGGCGGCGCGGTCCTCTGGATGTACCAGATCCATGATCTGCCGGCCTTTGGCCTCGGCGGGGGTGTAGCCGAAGATGGTCTCGAATGCGGCATTGACCATCAGCAGTTCGCCATCGGGGGCAACCATGCACACCGCGTCGGGTAGCAGGTCCAGGACTTCACCGAGCGGCGGCAACTTGAAAGGCATGTGCAGACACGACAAATACGAAGGCTGGGATTATGCCGTTTCCAGATGTCAGCGTATGTCGGGTGAGGCTCCCTCCGGCGAACATCGGTTGCGGGACCGATGGCGCGGCCGATTGCCGGCCCCCGGTCCCGCCGGCCTGAACGGGCACCCTTGCGGCCCCGTCGTCGGCGTGCAGGAGCGTTGCTGGCGGGGGAGGGCCGGCATTGCCAATTGCGGTCGGCAAGGGCTTGTCCCATGCTCGCGGCATGGACCTGAACAGCTTCCTGCAATCTGCACTTTCGGTAGACGGGATGGTTGGCCATGCCAGCTACCTGCTGTTGATCCTGTCGATGTTGATGACACGCATGATGTGGCTGCGTGCGCTGGCGGTAGCGTCAGGACTGCTCAGCATCACCTATTCGGTGATGATCTCCGATTACGTCAGCGCCACCTGGGAGATCATCTTCGTGGCAGTCAACGTGGGCCAGCTGTCGCTGCAGGCCTATCGCAACCGCATCACCCATTTCAGCGCCGAGGAACGCCGCTTCAGGGAAGCCGTATTGCCATTGGTGGAGCCGGCGCAGGCGCGACGGGTGCTGGATCTGGGGCAGTGGTGCGAGGCCGGGGCAGGCGAGGTGCTGATCCGCCATGGCGAACAGGCCAGCCACATGCTGTTCATTGCCAGCGGTGAAGTCGCGGTCATGGTGGATGAAGCCGTTGTGGGGTGGTGCGGGGCGGGTGCCTTGTCGGGGGAGATCAGCGTACTGACCGACATGCCGGCCACCGCGACCGTGATCACCGCCAAGCCCACCCGCTACCTGGCACTGGAGCGGCATGCGCTGCGACAGCTGATGGCCCGTGAACCCGAGATCGAACATGCCATCGACCAGTGTTTCCGCAAGGACATGCGGCTGAAGCTGGCGGCCGCCAACCAGGCCATGGCCGAGGCGGGCATCCGGGTCGAGGTGATACAGACCAGCCTGCAGTGATCTCCGGGCGGCGGCAACGAGTGGGGTGGTGCCCCGCTGCACAGGGGTTGTCCTGGCCCGTGAGGGTGGGGGGATCCCGGTGCGTTGGCCGAGGTTTGCCGGGCGTGCGGACGGTTTCGGATAAAACCTGAAGCGTCGGTTTTGCTACCCTGTGCTTCTTTGGGTTCTGGGGTTGCTCCCCGCGGTTATTTCCATGGTGTGGTTGCGCGTGGCTCTGATTTTCCCGTTGATCGTGATCAATACGCTGGCCCACTGCCTGCCGTTGTTCGTGGTGGCGCTGTTCAAGGCGGTACTGCCGCTGAAGTCGGTGCGTCGGGCCTGCAATCCGCTGCTGACCGGCTTGGCGGAAAGCTGGATCGCGGTGAACAGCGCGATGATCCACGCCTTTACCGCTACCCGCTTTACGGTCAGTGGCACCGAGGGGCTTGAGCGCGATGGCCATTATCTGGTGCTGGCCAACCACCAGAGCTGGGTCGATATCCTGGTGCTGCAGAAGGTGTTCAACCGCCGGATTCCTTTGCTGCGTTTCTTCCTGAAGCGCTCGCTGTTCTGGGTGCCGGTGCTGGGCCTGGCCTGGTGGGCCCTGGATTTTCCCTTCATGGGCCGCTACAACCGCAAGCAGATTGCCAAGAACCCCGAGCTGGGCCGGCGCGACATGGAAGTGACCCGCAAGGCCTGCGAGAAATTCGCCAGCATTCCGGTGGCGGTGATGAACTTCGTCGAAGGCACCCGCTTCACGGCCGCCAAACACGCAGCGCAGGCCTCGCCGTTCAAACACCTGCTCAAACCCAAGTCCGGCGGCGTGGCGTTCGTGTTGGATGCGATGGGCAAGGGCCTGCATGCCTTGCTGGATGTGACCATCGTCTATCCCAAGGGCATTCCCTCGATGATGGACCTGATGGCCAATCGCCTGCCGGAAGTGAAGGTGCTGGTACGCAAGCTGCCGATCCCCACCGAGTTCATCGGCCGCAACTACCAGGAAGATCGCAACTTCCGTGCCCAGTTCCAGCAGTGGATGAATGGCCTGTGGCAGCAGAAGGATGAGGACATCGCGCGTCTGCTCGAAAGCAAGGCCTGATCACCACCATCGTTGAAAACAAAGGCCCTTGACAGGGCCTTTGTTGCTTTGCATGGCGCTGGATTCGTCAGCGATGAACCCGTTCGCAGCGGGTCTCGACCACGCGCTGGCCATTGCGCTCCTGGTTGCGGCCCTGCACATTGCGGCCCACCAGACCGCCCGCCACCGCGCCGCCCACCGTGGCCAACTTGCGGCCATTGCCCTTGCCGACCTGGTTGCCTAGCAGGCCGCCGACCACAGCACCTGTGGCGGTGCCGGCTACGCGATTCTGGTCACGTGCGTTGTTGGCTACCTCCACCTCGTGGCAGACCACGCGGCTGCCGTCGTTGAAACGGCGGCCTTCATCGCGTGGGCCATAGGTTTGTGCGTTGACGCCGACGGAGAGAAGCATTGCACTCGCGGCAATGGTCGAGGCCAGGGTGATAGGAAGCTTGCCCATGTCGATACTCCTGTTATTGGCAGCGCAGCTTTGCGCCAATGTGCGTCCAGCCTGCGCCCACGCAATGAAACTCGAGGTGAAAAGCGAGCGGCGCAATTGAACCTGCGTTCATCCAATGTGCCGTGCAGCCTGAAGCTTCCTCGGCTTGGGTGTAAAGTGCGCGCCATCCTCCGTATTGAAGAGACCTGCGCATGAGCATTGATGCCGCTTTCTATCCGATTGGCACCCCCGGTAAGCCGTGGGGCGAGCAGGAGCGCGCGCAGTGGCTGGAACAGCAGCAGGTGCAGCGCAGCTATGCAGGTGAGGTGGTGGAAAAAATAGATGTGCTGCGTGAGCGCTTCGATGTCACCCAATACGGTGAACTGGACTACCCGTCGGGACGCTATCCACTGTTCGCCATCCGCAGCCGGAACTGGGACGAGGCCTTGCCGGTGATGCTGGTCACCGGTGGCGTACACGGCTATGAGACCAGCGGCGTGCAGGGCGCGTTGCAGTTCGTCGACCAGCACGCGGAGAGTTACGCCGGCCGCTGCAACCTGCTGGTCGCCCCCTGCGTCAGTCCGTGGGGTTATGAGCGCATCCAGCGTTGGAATGCGCTGGCACTGGACCCGAACCGTTCGTTCGTGGACAACAGCCCGGCGCAGGAATCGGCGGCATTGATGGCCCTGGTTGCGCCGCTGCGGGGGGGCGTGCTGATGCATATCGACCTGCACGAAACCACCGACACCGACGAAACCGAATTCCGTCCGGCGCTGGCCGCGCGCGATGGCAAGCCGTTCGAGCCGGGCGAGATTCCCGACGGTTTCTATCTGGTGGATGACACCGAGAATCGCCAGCCGCTGTTCCAGCAGGCGGTGAATGCCGAAGTGGCCAAGGTGACGCATCTGGCACCGGCCGACGAACGCGGCGAGATCATCGGTTCCAAGGTGGTGGCCGAAGGCGTGATCGAATACCCGCTCAAGGCCCTTGGCCTATGCGCCAGCGTCAGCGGTGCGCGCTACACGACCACCACCGAGGTGTATCCGGACAGCGCCAAGGCGACCCCGCAGCAGTGCAACGACGCCCAGGTGGCGGCGGTGATCGGCGCGCTGGATTACGCGCTGGCGCATCGCTGAGGTCTCTGGATCCGCAGGTTTGCTGAAGGCCCACCCGGCGCAAGCGGGTGGGTTTTTCATTTGTGGCCTCGCCACCGACCAGAAGGACTTCCCCGGAGCATCCGTAGCCCGGGTAAGCGAAGCGCACCCGGGAAGCACGCTGCAACAGCCGGAACGGGCCATCGCGCAGCGTGGCGCCCCCTGCGCATGCCGGTAGTGCCCATGATCTTTCACATCGCCACCCAGCCACGTATGGAACATGGCGGGCATGAAAACCTCGTCTCTGCTGCTGGCAGTGCTCGCCTTGGCAAGTGGCCCCGCCCAGGCCGATGACGCGCCGGAGTTCGATCGTCCAGGCATCGGCTTTTCCACCAGTACGGTCGGCAAGCACGTAATTGTCTGGGAGCAGGGCTTGCCAGATGCCAGCCTTGATCGCAGGGATGGCCTGACCACCACCACCTGGAGCGCAGACACGCTGTTGCGCGTCGGGCTTGCCGACACGCTGGAGTTGCAACTTGGCGCGGACAGCTGGAGCAAGCTGCGGCTGCGCGGCCCTGGTATCCGTGTGCAGGACAACGGCGGCGGCGACGGCAGCGCCGCACTCAAGTGGGCACCGCCGTTGGCCAACGAGCAGCTGTCAGTGGCGTTCAAAGCAGGGGCCAGCCTGCCTTGGGGTAGGGCACCGCTGGGTGATGCGGGGCATGACTACGACCTTGGCGTGACGGCGGCATGGGCGCTGCCGCGCGACAGCAGCCTGGCGTTCTACATCGACCGGCAATGGGGCGACGGTGGCAATGGCTGGTTGTTCTCGCCCAGCTACGGCTTCGCCTTGCTGCCGCAGTTGTCGGCCTATGTCGAGGGCGGCTATGGCACCGGCGCGCAGTACATGCGCGCGGCCGGTGCCGGTGTGACGTGGATGGTGAGCCCGCGCGTGCAACTGGATGCATCGTTCCTGCGCGGGCTGGATGCCGACACCACCGATTGGCAAGGCGGCGTAGGCGTATCGATGTCCTTCGATTGAGAACGCGGTTCAGCGATTGACCGCAGGGCCGTACACGCCGCTGTAGCCGGCTGCGCAATTGCTGGTGCAGTCGCTGGTGAGCATGTTGCGCACGATCAGGCCGGCATTGTTCTTCGAGCGGAAATGGCCGACGCCGCTGCTGGTGTCGCCGCCACCGAAGTTGTACGGGCTGCCGTCGCTCCAATCCCAGTCGAAGCTGTAGGCGCTGCTGCCTGCGCCGATGTCGACCTGCGCGTAGACGTTGGTGGCGCTGTTGAACAACGCGCCATCGGCGCAGCCGGCGCTGTAGCTGGTGGTGAAGCAATGCACCTGGTCACGCGAGCCGGCGGTGATGGTGTAGAAGCGGATGCCGGTGTACGTGGCCGGGAACGTGCGCAGGCTGCCGCTGCCACTGCCGGTCCAGCGGTTGTAGCCGTAATAGGCTACGCCGGTGCTCGGGTACAGGCCGAAGGTGTAGTAGTTGTACGGGAAGACATAGGCCTCGGCGTTGCAGGTGGGCGCCAGGGTCGATTGATAACCAGTGCTGCGGCAGTTCTCCAGGCCGCGCAGGCCACCGGCGATGTTGATGAAGCGGCGCACACTGCCTTGATTGGCGTTGTACTTGATCGAGGCCAGGGCCATGGTCGCGCCCAGCGAGTGGGTGACGATGTCGACCTGGCTCTTGCCGGTATAGGCCTTGACCTTGTCGATGAAGGTCTTGAGCGTCTGATAGGTGGCCGGTGCGTGGTAGTTGTACTGCGGCGCCGCGCGCTCGCTGGCGCTGAGGTAGGTGATGCCGAACAGTTCGCAGTCGTTGTAGCCGGCAGCCTTCAGTTCGGCATAGATCGAGCGCGGCGGGGTGCTGTAGCCGGCCACCGCGCCAGCTGGCATGTCGAAGCTGATGGCGCTGTCGCCATTGCCGGGAATGAATACCACCGGGGTCTTGCTGGCGGTACAGCTGCCGCCGCCAAAACCGCCCTGGCCGACACCGGGATTGAACCCGCCAGCGTATTGGTTCGCCGTTCCTGTGCAGGTGTAACCGTTGTTGCTGCCGCACTCCAGGGCCTTGGCGCTGGTGGGTGCCAGCATCAGCATGGCGCCCGCCAACGGCGCGGCCAAGCCGCTGAGCAGCCACGAGGAAATGACGGGGGCAGATCGTTTGCTCGACATCTGGCGGCTCCGGTACGTGTGCGGGTTAATCCCTGCAGCATCCGCCCGGGCCGCCGGGGCAGGCAGTGTCCTTTAGGGAAACTTGCAGTGCAGCACAGGCCCCGCGCTATCTGCGCTTGCGTATCAGCATGGCCGAGGCCTGCAGGATGGCGCGGGTCAGCAAGGCCATGGTCTTGACCTCGCCCTTCCAGTGCTGCCAGTACAACGGCACGTCCTCCCAGGCGCGCGCCTTGACGTAGACCAGGCGCCCGCTCTCCAGGTGCCGGCGTACCAATGGCAGCGGGTTCATGGTCCAGCCCAGTCCGCCGAGGTTGGCGTGGACGAAGGCGCGGGTGGAGGGGATCCACCAGGTCGGCGCATTGTGCGGCTGTTCGACCCCGGCCAGATGGCGTGCATAGCGGGCCTGCATGTCGTCCTTGCGGTTGAATACCAACACCGGTGCCTGTGCCAGCGCCTGTGCGGTCACGCCCTTGGCGAAATGCCTGGCATGGAATTCGGGGGTGCAGGTGGCGGCGTAGCGCATGCTGCCCAGCGCATGGATCTGGCAGCCCTGCACCGGCTCGGACAGGGTGGTGACCGCACCCATCACCGCGCCCTGGCGCAGCAGGGCAACGGTGTGGTCCTGGTCTTCGGTATGCAGGTCCAGGGTGGTGGAGGTGCTGTGGGAGAAGGTCTGCACCGCCTCCGGGAACCAGGTTTCCATGCTGTCGTGATTGACCGCCACCGGGATGCTGGCCCTGGGCAGCTCGGCATCGCTGAGGCCGATGCGCTCGAAGGCGTCGCGCTCGAGCAGGGCGGTCTGCTCGGCCAGCTGTACCAGCACCTGGCCCTCCGGTGTTGCCTCGGTGGGGATGGTGCGCTTGATCAGCAGTTTGCCGACCCTGTCCTCCAGCGCCTTGATCCGCTGCGATACCGCCGAGGCGGTGACGTTCAACGACAGCGCCGCGCGCTCGAAGCTGCCTTCGCGGATGACCGCGGCCAGCGCCCGCAACTGGGCATGATCAATGCGCATATTAAGTTCTGCTAATGATGGTTAATGAAGTTTAGCTCTACTTTTCCTTGCTGCATTGCGACAATTGTCGCGTCCGGACGTGCCGGTGGGTTCTCCCGCTGCGTCCTTCCCCCCAGTAGCAAGGTTTTTCCTCATGTTTTCGGTTATTTCCGCCCAAGCCGCCGGCAGTGCCTGGCTCAGTGGTGCCGGTATCGGTATCGGTCTGTTCGCCATCGTCGGCGCGCAGAGTGCGTTCATCCTGCGCCAGGGGATCATGCGCCAGCACGTGATTCCGATCATTGCCACCTGCTTCGCCATCGACGCGGTGTTCATCATGGCCAGCGTGGCCGGCCTGCGTCAGCTGACCGCGCAGTTGCCGTGGCTGACCACCGTCCTGCTGTGGGGTGGTGTTGCCTTCCTGACCTGGTATGCGGCGCAGTCGGCGCGGCGTGCGGTGGCCGGTGGCGGTGGCATGAAGCTGGATGACAACGGCGAGCAGTCGTTGCGCGCAGCCCTGATGGCAGCGGCCGGTTTCTCGATCATCAACCCGCATTTCTGGCTGGACATGATGGTCATTGGTTCGATCGCCGACAACTTCGGTGAGTCGCGCATGGCCTTTGCGATTGGCGTGGTGACCGCCAGCGGCGTGTGGCTGACGGTGCAGGGGCTGGGCGCTCGCATGTTGGCGCCGTTGTTCACCAAGCCCTCCACCTGGCGCATTCTGGACGGCACCATCGCCGTGATCCTCAGCGTGCTGGCCTTGACCCTGGCCATCCGCGGGGTCAACTGAGGTCAGGCTTGATCCGTCAGGATGAACGCAGCAACGTAGCCCGGGTAAGCGCAGCGCACCCGGGAGCAGAGATCTGTCGTTCTTCCTGCCTGTGAAACAGCAGCCCCGGGTGCGTCGCGCTTACCCGGGCTACGGCTTTGTCTTCGCCGCTAGGTGGCCGGGTTCCAGCGTGCCGGCCATTGAAGGATGAAGTCCTCCACTTCTGCCAGCGGCATCGGTCGCCCGAATACATAGCCCTGTCCCTCGGCGCAGTGCTCCTCCTGCAGTTGTGCCAATTGCGCCTGGGTCTCCACACCTTCGATGGTGGTGGTGATGCCGAGCTTCTCGCACAGGTGTGATACCGCGCCGATGATCGCGCTGCCCTGGCTTTGCTCGCCCAGGTCGCGGATGAAGGATTTGTCGATCTTGACCTTGTCGAACGGGAACGCGCGCAGGTAACCCAGCGACGAATAGCCGGTGCCGAAATCGTCCATCACGATCGATACACCGGCCTGCTTCAGGCGCAGCAACTGCGCTGAGGCCGCTTCGATGTTGGCGATCAGCGCGTTCTCGGTGATCTCCAGTTCCAGCCGGGCCGGGGCCAGCCCGGTGGCGGCCAACACCTGCTCGACGCCGTCGGCCAGTGTGGGCTGGGCCAGTTGCGAGACCGACAGGTTCACCGCAATTTTCATCTCCTCAGGCCACTGGCTGGCATCGTGCGCGGCCTGCCGCAGCACCCAGGCGCCGAGTGGCAGCATCATCCCGATGTCTTCGGCCAGGCCCAGGAACTGGCTGGGTTCGAGCAGGCCGCGTTGCGGGTGGTTCCAGCGCAGCAGGGCTTCAAACCCGGTGACCTGGCGCAGGCGCAGATCCACCAGCGGCTGGTAATGCAGTTCAAACTGCTGCTGTTGCAGGGCCGTGCGCAACTCGGTTTCCAGCTGTCGGCGGCGCTGCATGCGGGTGTCCATTTCCGCCTCGAAGAAGCGGTAGCAGCCACGGCCTTCGTCCTTGGCCCGGTACAGCGCAAGATCAGCGTTGCGCATCAAGGTATCGGCGGCGCGGGCCTGGTTGTCGATCAGGACGATGCCGATGCTGGTGCTGATGGCGAACTGGTGGTTCTCCAGTTCGACGCTACGGCCCAGTTCGTCCACCAGTCGCGCGGCCAGTGCGGCGGCGGCTTCGGGCATGCGGTTTTCCGATGCCATCAGGATGGCGAACTCGTCGCCGCCCAGCCGTGCAACCAGGTCATTGCCGCGTACACAGGCAAGGATGCGTTGGGCCACTTCCTGCAGCAAACGGTCGCCGGTGGGGTGGCCCAGGCTGTCATTGACCTCCTTGAAGCGATCCAGGTCCAGCAGCAGCAAGGCGCTGTGATGGCCTCGCTGGGCGGCGATCAAGGCCTGGTCGAGCTTCTCGAACAACATGCTGCGATTGGGTAGCGAGGTCAGTGCGTCATGCAACGCCAGGTAGGCGATACGCGCCTGCGCCTGTCGGCGTGCATCCACATCCTCGAGCACGCCGGCCCATTTGCTCAGGCTGTGACCGATGCGGGCACCCCGGGCGCGCAACCAGCGCCACTTGCCATGCAGGTCGAGGACGCGGAACTCCACATCGAGCGAGCCGGTCTTGCTGGCGGTGAAACTCTGCTCAAGCGCGATCTCTATCTGTGGCAGGTCGTCCTCATTGACCCGTCGCAGCCAGCCCTTGCCGAGTGCGTGTTCGTCCGACTGCCCGGTGAGTTCGCGCCAGCCGGTGGCGGCAAGCACCTGGCCGTTGCGATCGGATTGCCAGAGCACCAATGCACCGGCTTCGGCAACGGCGCGATAGCGTTGTTCGCTGTCCTTCAGATCGCGGGCCAGTTCGCGCGCTTCATCGGCACTTCGCTTCAATGCATCGACGGTGCCACTGAGGCTGCTCTGCAGGCTGCGCACCTCACGGATGTTGGAGGGCTGCGGGTCGGGCAGGTGGGTGAGGTTGTCGACCACGCCGTGGCTGCGTTGCACCAGGGCGCGGATGGGCAGCAGAATGCTGCGGGCGATGGCGTTGGCCCAGAGCAGGGCGATCACGGCGGCGACGATGCCGCCGAAAATGATCCCGAGCAAGGGCTGCTGCCAGCGTGCCTGGAAGCTCTGTTGCGGCTCTCCCACCACCAAGGTCCAGCCGGGTGCGGCCTGCAGCCGGTGGAAGGCGAAGATGACCGGCAGGCCCTCGTTGCTGCTGGCATCGAACAGTCCGTGCTTGCCACCACTGCGCTGCAGCACCCGCCAGTCGGGCACCTGCTTGCCGATGTAGCGTTCCGGCGACAGTGAGCGCGCCGCAATGACGCCGTTGTTGTCGACGACCGCCGTCAACAATTGCTGGTTGTTGCCGGTTCCCATGATGCTGGCGATCAGTCGATTGGAGGGCTGCACCATAGTCAGGACGCGGCTGCCACCGGCATCGTCGTAGGGCAGGGCGATCGCCACCTCCGGGGTGTGGGTGATGGCGTTGGTAAACAGGTCCGAGACCTGCACCTTGCCTTCGCGGCGTGCGTCGTACAGCAGACCTGAGGGTAATGTCCGGGCTTGTTCGCTGTCGTCCTGGATCAGGCGAATGTCCGGATTTTCACGTGCCCAGGCCTGCAGCTCCGGAGCGGTTTCACTCAGCTGCGGTGCCAGCAATGACAAAAGGCGTAGCTGATTGACGTTGTCCTCGATGCCTTGATCAACGCCACGGGCCAGGGCGGTGGCGGTTTCCTGCAGGCGTTGCTCGGAGCTGTGACGGTAATCCTGGGCGGCATTCCAGACGGCAACGGCACCAATCACCAACAAGGGCAGCAGCGTGGCAAGTATCAGCAGATGCAGCCGGGAATGGAGGCCTCGGGTACGCGGCAACCCTTCATGCGTTGCCATTGCGGTAGTTGCCAAGCCTGAGTCTCCGGTTGCCGTTGCAGCGTAGCGCGATGGGCCGCCAACCCCTTGTTGCTGTCGAAAGCGGCAAGGCGCTGTTATGGCACGAACCCTGCGCGGTTGGAAGCGGCGGCACGCATCTGCACTGTCCAATCCCGGCCGTGCAGGGCACGTGTAGGTGACGCCAGTGGATGCGTGACTGCAATCACGCTATGGCATCGACCCGCTCGCAATGGCGCTTTCAGGCACCATTGCGGTCAGCGCCCGCGGCGAGGAAAGCGCAACGCGCTGGCAAAGATGGCGGCTACTGCCTTTATTGGCGTCGCTGACTGAACATCCACTGCCACATCGCCGGATTGCGATACGTGGCGTCCCAGGCGTTGTGTTCCACGCCCGGATACTCGGTGTAGCGGAAGCCCGCGCCCAACTGCTGGCTGGCGGCGGCAATGGCGCGGTCGTCGGTGGTGGGCACCAGCGCATCGAGCGCGCCGTGGAAGATCCAGGTCGGCACATCGCGCAGGCGGTTGACGGTTGCCTGGTAGGGATCGGCAACGTCGGCCACCTGGTCGACCATCAAACCGGGGCGGTCGGGTCGCGGCGCGCGCAGTGCCCCGCATATCGGCACCAGCGCGGCGAACTGCGTAGGCCGGGTCAGGGCCAGCTCCCAGCTGCCATAGCCGCCCATCGAGATACCGGTCAGATAGATGCGTTGCGGATCGGCGCCAAACTCCTCGCTGGCCGCATCCAGAACCGCCAACGCCATGCGCGCGTTGCGTCCTCGCCATTCTTCGTTTTCCGGAACCTGTGGGAATACGACCAGTGCGGGGAAGGTATCCAAGTTCTGGGTCAGCCAGGGGCCTACCCCGGCCAGGGTGGGCTTGTGTCCATCATCGCCGCGCTCGCCCGAGCCGTGCAGGAACAGCACCAGCGGACGTGCGCCCGGCGGCGTTGCAGCAGCGGCCGGGACGAATACCTGGTAACGGAACTGGTGGCCCTCGAACTCGAGTTGGCGTGCCACGAACTGTCCCTTGGCAGGCACGGTAGTGGGGGTTGAGGACAGGCTGCTGCAGCCCAGCAGCAGGCCCAGCAGACATAGCGACATCACAATGCGACCCATTGCATCCGGCTCCCTGGTAGAAGCCACTAGCCTAGCCTGATTGGGCGTGTGCCAGAATATTCGTCGATACACCGTCGTGTCGGTCTGCGCTGTTACTGGGGGTTGTGGATGAAGAAGCTGCTGATCGTTGCGTTGGCAACCTTGCTGGTTGCCTGCAGCCAGGGCCTTGACGGTACCTGGGACGATGGCATGGGAATGGTGAGCTATACCTTCGCAGCTGATGGCAGGGCCAGCGTCGAAATGCTGGGCAAGGTTCAGCAGACCCGCTATGTCCGCGAGGGCGACAGCTTGCAGGTTGTGGTGCCGGGCACCGAGGCGGAGACAGTGGACTTCACCATCGGCGAGGATGGGTCACTGCAGGGCCCGATGGGTGTACGCCTGCAGAAAAGGAAGCGATGACCCATCGTCGCTGCATTGTTGATGCAGCGCGACCGTCAGTCGTGTCCATCTGGCGCGGATCGGTCGTGCGATTGACCGGTGATCTGCAGTACTCAGGTGCAGATAATGCGCCACCGCCTTTGGGCCCGCTTCGCGAGTCCTCGCCTCGCTCTCGGTGCGGAAACTGCCTATAGAACGATTCAACTCGCCGCGCGATGGGTCTGCTGGCCGGTGCCGAAAAAGCGCTCCTTCGAGTCGGCCTGCGCGTGCCTGTTGATGCTATCGGCACCTGTCGATTGCAGGTGATAGATGCTCAGGCCGTGCCCAGCGGCCGCGCGGCTAAGCCCGAAGTCGGCGGCGAAGCGTTCATGGATGGCAAGGTCTTCAACACCGAACTCGAACTGTTCAATGCCGGCTATCTGCATTTCCATTCCATGGGGGCGGGGAGGTTGGGTCAGGAGCCGCAGGCGAGCAGTGACGGTCGGATGCTGTGTTGCGGAGCGGGTCTCCGTGTACTCAACAGGCGTGCAGGAAAGCTTCGATCTCGCGCGCGGCGGTCTCCACCTGTGTGCTCAGCGAGGTCTTCAGATCCTGTGGCAGCACCGAACGCGGGACCATCACGCTGATCGAGGCCAGGACGTTGCCGTCGCGGTCCCGCAACGGGTAGGCCACGGCCGAAACACCCGGCTGGTAGAACGATTCGCTGATGGCGTGGCCACGGGCGTTGTCGTCGTCCAGCAGGGCGATCAGGTCCTGTGGTGTCTTGGGTCCTTGTTCCGAGGTCAGCGAGAACGCCGATTCCGGATAGAGCGAACTCAGCTCCTGCTGCGGCAGCGTCATAAGCAGGACACGACCGATGGCAGTGCAATGTGCGGGCAAGCGCGTGCCGACACCGACGCCGGCTGCCAGTTCGCCGATCGCACTGGCCCTTGCCACGTAAACCACGTCGCGACCGTCCAGCACGCACAGGTGCGCCGAATAGGTGGTGGTGTCGCGTAGTCGCTGAATGACCGGCTGTCCGATCTTCACGATGTCCATCGACGACAGGTAGTCGAAGCCCAGTCGCAGGATGCTGATGCCGAGGCTGTACCCCCCGCTGGCATTGTTGCGACTCAGGAAGCGCATCTGCTCCAGCGTCTGCACAGTGCGGTAAGCCGAGGCCTTGGGCATGCCGGTACGCTGGCAGACCTGGGTGAAGCTCAATTCGCCGCGGTGCTGACCGAACAGCAGCAGCATGTTCAGGCCTTTCTCCAGCGCCGGCACCATGTAGCGAGTGGGCTCTTTTGCCGATGTTGCCTGGGGTGTTGACATATCCGTCGTCCCTTCAGTTGAAGACAAAGCCGTCGTTGACGGGCTGGGTTTGCCTGCTGACGAAGTCCAAAAGTGCCGACAGCAGGCACGTCCTGCTGTCATTGATGTCGTTGGGGTGTTGCGCGCGCTGCAGGGCGTGTCCGTTCTCATTCAGCGCATGGCGTTGTCTGGGAACGCCTTTGCACCGGGTCATCACGGGATCGATGGCGTTGACGCAGAGGCTGTCGACGCCCAGCTCACGCGCTAAAGGGAGTGTCATCGCCAGCACGGCGCGCTCGTTGGCCGCGTAGGGCTGCACGTGTGTCGCGCCCCAAAGTGCGTTGCGCGAGGCCAGTGGCAGGATTTTGCTGCGATCGACAGCACACGGATGGGGCAAGCTCGCGCGGTTGATCATCCAGATGCCTGGCATATTGACCTGCAGGGTGCGATCCCAGCGTTCCAGCGAAAGCTTGTCCATCATTGGTTCGCCGATGCCTGTGGCGATCGCGATGCTGTTGAGTAGTCCGCCAGTCCTGTCCAGGAACAGCGCCGCTTCCTCGGCCGCCCGTGCTCGCAGCGGGCAGGTGTGCAGATCGGAGCCGCCGGACTCGCATAGTCAGTGCCCAGAACGGATATCGAACACTAGCCCGTGCGGCGGGTGCGCAACCTTGCCGTCCTCGACATATCCCCGGCTGAGCAGAGCATGGCCATGTGAACCGCCTTCTTCAGCGGCGTGGTCGGCGCCATCGATCGGGAAAAATCGATCTCATTGCCAACCAGCGTGACTGCGAAAGAGCACTCGGCGTGAACCTGCGATTTGCGACAAGCAGTTTTCCAGCTCATGCCGTTCTGTTTGCTCAAGGGTGAGGGGTGTTTTATATTTGAAACCGAATATCAATACAGAAACTTTGATTCAACATAGTTGTGCTTGGGGATTTTTCAATCAGAGAACTCATCATCTGGCTGTGCTGTTAATTGCGGGCTTGGAGTTTATAGGATTTGTTTGTTGGTGCTCACAATTCTCGGGGTTTCGACCGAATGTGCCCTTTGCTCGGTTTAATAGGTGAAACCAAGTGGAGTGGTTCTGGCTGTTAGCTACGGTTAATTGCTGGGTGCCGAAAGTGTTGGGCTGCGGGCGATAGGTGGCCCCAGGCAAGCCCGCATTGGCGGGTTTCTCGCTCGGGGATCTCATTGGGGATTGCATAATGGCGGCCAAGTTTTGGTTGATTTGGCTTTATTGATTTTCAAATTTAAATATAGGGCTGGTGGGCGTGGGGATTCTTTGAGATTTGTCCTAAAACATTTGTTTGGGCAATTGCTTGGAATATGACATGTTGTTTGAATAATTCCCTGATAGGCGGCTGGCTAAAGAAGCCTGGACATTGGCCGATATACCGGGCAGCTTTCCGTTTGGACTGATTCGTTGTTTGTCATGGTGATTATCTCGGCAGTGGTTGCGGCGGTGGTTGCCGGAGGCCTGGTCTGGCTCTGGCAGCGGAGCAATGGCGACAGGAGTGGGCCACAACGGCGGCCGCGCACCCCGCCGGTCGTACCGACAACGACGATCAAGGCGGCAACCGTGGCTGTGGGTGATCTGCAGCGGCGCTTCCTGCTCAGTGCCCTGGGGGCTGCCGATGCAGCCGCTGACGCATTGCGTGTACAGCGGGCGGTGGTGGACGACGTGGTCGCGGCGCTGACGCGCGCAGACCTGTCATCGCGTTACACGCCGCGTCGGCCTAATCTGTTGCCGCAGTTGATCCAGAGCGTCAACGACAGCACGGCGTCCTCTCGCTCGATCGCGCGCATCATCGGCAGCGATGCGGTGCTGGCGGCGACCTTGCTGCGCATCGCCAACAGTCCCCTTTATCGCCTGCAGCGGCAGGATGTACAGAGCATAGAGCGGGCAGTGACGCTGATCGGCAACGATGGCATCCGGCAGATCATTTCAGCGGCGCTGGTGCAGCCGGTGATGGAGTCGGCGCGTGGTGTCGATGCGGAGTTCGCTGGCCTGTTGTGGGAATACACCTTGCGGGTTTCATTGGCTGCCGCCGATCACGCGCGCAGCGTTGAGCGCGAGGATGGCTTCGCCGCGCAGCTGGCTGGCCTGCTGCTGGGGCTGAGTGCGGCGATGGCCATGCAGGCGGCCACCGATGTGCTGGCGCAGCCGCCATTGCGGGTGCGTGAGCCGGGTACCCTGCTGGCGGTGCTGGAGCGCTGCAGTGCGCCAACCGCCGTGCGGATCGCCGGGCACTGGAAACTGTCCGCCCCCATCGTCGAGGCGCTCAAACAGGTGGATGCGCCTGCTGCCACCGGCTTGGCGCGCTCCCTGCAGGTAGGACAACTGGCCGCCAGCGCTGCGATGCTGCATGCGCAGGGCCTGATGAGCGAGGAAGAAGCCGTTGCAGCGCTCGCCAGTCAACTGCCCGAACATGTGGCGACATGGCTGTGGAAGCGGATGAGCCAGGCCGACGCTGCGCAGGAGTGAGGCCCGCAACGAGGGCCGCGCGGCACATCGCGCGCCCGTATCCTGGCGGTGAGGGATGGCTGCGCCGCTGTGGGGCAGGGTGCCTACAGCTGCGATTCCAGTGGCAGCCAACTGATCACGCGGGTGCTTGCACGTTGCATGAACCCGGTGTCCGGTTCGGTGCGCAGGCTGATGGGTGGATTGCTGCCGCGATCCAGCCAGCGTAGTTCGTGATCCTTGTTCAGATACATCCAGTAACTCATCTCCGCGCTGGACAGGCGCAGATACTCCTGGCGCAGGCGTGCTGCCAGCACCGGGTCATCGAACAGCGCGCCCATTTCGGTATTGAGGTAGGCCGAGCGTGGGTCGAGGTTGAACGAACCGACGAAGCCGCGGCGGTCATCCACCACGAAGGCCTTGGTATGCAGGCTGGCGCCGCTGCTGCCGAAGGTCGACGCCTTTTCGACGTGTCCATGCGCCTTGAGCTCGTACAGTTGCACGCCGCCAGCCAGCAACGGGCGGCGGTAGTGCATATAGCCGCCATGCACTGCCGCCACGTCGTTCGCGGCCAACGAATTGGTGATGATGCCGACCTGCACGCCGGCTCGGGCCTGCTGGATCAGTCCCTTGGTGCCAACTGCGCCGGGTACGAAGTACGGTGATATCAGCAGTGACTTGTGCTTGGCACTGCTCAATACGTCAACCAGCTGGGCCACCAGCCATTGGCTGCTGTCGCCGCCGACCGGCTTGCGCGGGGGGTCGGAGCGGATTCTTACCCCGTCAGTCCAATGCAGGTCCAACTGCCGGCTGAGGTAGGCATCGGTGAAGTGCGCACGCACGCGTTGCAGGTAGGGCTCGGCCTCCTGCTGGCGTGCATCCAGCTCGGCCTGGCTGATGAAGTTGGCCATCTGCTGGTCGGTGCTGTAGTGCAGGGCCGCGATCGGGACCACGGCGTCGCTGTTCCAGAAGTCATCGAACACCGTGCTGGCGTCATTGGCGACGGGGCCGGCGAGCAGCAGGTCCAGATCGCGGAAGTTCACGTCCGGGCGTGCGTCGAAGTATTCCGCGCCGATATTGCGGCCACCGACGATGGCCACGCGGCCATCGGCAATCCACGCCTTGTTGTGCATGCGGTGATTGATGCTGAAGACCCGCTGCACCATTTCGACCAGGCGCCACAGTCCGTCGCGGTTGCGGAAGGGGTTGTACAGGCGGATTTCGATGTTGGGATGGTTGTCCAGTGCCAGCATCTGTGGGTCCAGCCCGGCAGCGTTCATGTCGTCCAGCAGCAGACGCACGCGTACGCCGCGCTCGGCGGCCTGGTAGACGTCATGGGCCAGCAGATGGCCGAGCAGGTCGTCGTGCCACATGTAGTACTGCAGATCGAGGCTGCGCCCGGCCTGGCGGGTGATGATGGCGCGCGCCGCATACGCCTCAAGCCCATCGGAGAGGTAGACCGCGCCACTTTTGCCGGGATGCGCGGCCAACAGGGGCTGCAGTTGGCGATCGATCAGGGTCTGCTGCGCCTGCACGGGCAGGGCATATGAAGGCGCGCCTACGGCTTTGGGCGTGAGATGGTCCCCCAGCAACAGGCCACTGCCGATCAGCAACACCACCACGCCCAGCAGATAGGCGAGGAACCGCAGCAGGCGATTGGGACGATGCTTGTCTTCCATGCCCGCATCCTAACGGTGTTCGTGAGCCGGCGGCAGCTTGCAGCGATTCCATGACGTTCCGGGGGTGCGGCCGGTGCCCCGGGTGGGCGAGAATCGGGGTTTGCGTTTCCTGCGAGCCCTGCAATGACCGAACGTTCCTCCCTGTTCCGAGCGCCCAGTCTGGTGCTGCAGATTGTCATCGGCCTTGTCGCCGGTATCGTGCTGGCGCTGCTCTGGCCTGCCGGTGCGACCGCCGTTGGCCTGCTCGGCACGGTATTCATCTCGGCGCTGAAGGCGGTGGCGCCGGTGTTGGTCCTGGTGCTGGTCACGGCCTCCATCGCCAATCACCAGCAGGGGCAGAAGACCCATATCCGCATGATCCTGCTGCTGTACGTGATTGGTACCGTGGCAGCCGCCCTGGTTGGTGTGGCGGCCAGCTTCCTGTTCCCCACCAAGCTGGTGCTGAAGGCTGCCGAGGCCGGCATGAGCGCCCCCGGCGGTATCGGTGAGGTGCTCAATACCTTGTTGATGCAGATCGTCGACAACCCCGTGCACGCGCTGCTCAACGCAAACTACATCGGCTTGCTGGCATGGGCGGTGGGTCTGGGCCTGGCATTGCGTCACGCCAGCCAGGGCACACGTACCGTAGTCAGTGATCTGTCCGACGCGATTACCTGGGTGGTCCGCCTGGTCATCAAGCTGGCACCCCTGGGTGTTTTCGGCATTGTTGCCTCGCTGCTGGCCGAGTCCGGCCTGGGCGCATTGAAAAACTACGCGCATCTGCTGGCGGTACTGGTGGGGGCGATGTTGTTCATGGCTTTCGTCGGCAACCCACTGATCGTCGCCGTGGTGACCCGTCGCAATCCCTATCCGCTGGTATTGCGCTGCCTGCGTGAGAGCGGCATCACCGCCTTCTTCACCCGTTCTTCGGCCGCCAACATCCCGGTCAACATGGAGCTGTGCCGCAAGCTGGACCTGCACGAGGAGACCTATTCGGTGGCGATCCCGCTGGGCGCGACCATCAACATGGCCGGTGCGGCGATCACCATCTCGGTGCTGACCCTGGCGGCGGTCAATACCTTGGGCTACCCGGTGGACCTGGCCACGGCGCTGCTGCTCAGTGTGGTGGCCGCCATTGGTGCCTGCGGTGCGTCGGGCGTGCCCGGGGGATCGTTGCTGTTGATCCCGCTTGCCTGCGGTCTGTTTGGTATCAACAACGACATCGCGATGCAGGTGGTGGCGGTCGGCTTCATCGTCGGCGTGGTGCAGGACTCGGCGGAAACCGCATTGAACTCGTCCACCGACGTGGTGTTTGTCGCCGCGGCCGAGCAAGCGCGCGGGCGCGGCTGATGGCCATGGCCGGGCGCATCACGCCAGCGGTACGCATCGGCGTTTCGATAGCTATTGCGACCGGCCTGTACGGCATCTCGTTCGGTGCGCTGGCGGTGGCCTCGGGGTTCAGCGTCGCGCAGACGGCGGCATTGAGCCTGTTGATGTTCACCGGAGGCTCGCAGTTCGCCTTCATCGGCGTTGTCGGTGCAGGCGGAACGGGCGCCGCGGCATTTGGTGCGGCTACCTTGCTGGGTATCCGCAACGCGGTGTACGGCGCACAGATCAACCGGATGCTGCGCCCGCGTGGCTGGCTGCGGCCGCTGGCGGCGCAGGTCACGATCGATGAGTCGGCGGCGACCGCGGCAAGCCAGACCAATCCGAAAGAGCAGCGGCGCGGCTTCTGGGTGGCGGGGCTGGGCGTCTACCTGTGCTGGAACCTGTTCACCCTGTCGGGCGCATTGCTTGGCGATGCGCTGGGCGACCCGCGCCAGTGGGGCCTGGATGGCGCGGCCGTTGCCGCCTTTCTCGGGTTGCTGTGGCCGCGCCTGCGTTCGCGCGAGCCAGTGGCGATAGCCGTGGTCTGTGCCTTGGTGACCCTGGTGGCGCTGCCGTGGGCACCGCCAGGTGTGCCGATTCTGTTGGCTGCCGCGGTGGCCGCCGTGTGGGGTTGGTTTGGGCGCGGCCCGGCGGACGAGGGGCTTGAGCCCGACGTTGCGCCGAAGCTCGGGCAGGAGTCGGCGCGATGACGCTGTGGGCATGGATCGCAGCGGGCTGCGTTGCTGCTTGGGCGATCAAGTTCGCCGGTTATCTGGTGCCTGTGCGGTGGTTGGAGTCGCCGCGCATGAATCGCGTGGCCGGCTGTCTGACCATCGGCTTGCTGGCTTCGTTGACCACGATGAACACCGTATCGGCCGGGCAGGGGCTGGCCTTCGATGGGCGTATCGCTGCGTTGTTGGTTGCAGCGGCAGCCTTGATGCTGCGGGCACCTTTTTTGTTGGTGGTGATTGTGGGCGCGACGGCTGCGGCGCTAATCCGACTGCTGTGAACCAGCTGGTGGCTGTGGGAGCGGCCTCAGCCGCGAAGCCGGTAAACCCTCAGCGCGCTGATAGCCTGCGACTGCACATCGTGTGATGCCGTTCCGTGGCGTGGCCGGATGATGTGTCAGCTTCGCGGCTGACGCCGCTCCTACAAGACCTGAGGGGCCTTGTTCTAGAACTTCTGCTCGGTGGCCAGGTAGCGCCACTGGCCCTCGGGCATCTTGCTCAGGCCGATGCGGCCGATGCGCAGGCGGCGGATCTGTTCGGCCTTGAGGCCAACCTGGCTGCACATGAACTGCAATTGGCCCGGGCGCACGTCCTTGATCGCAAAACGCAGGCGCTGCTCGCTCTGCCAGCTGACCTTGGCCTGCGGCAGGCTGCGACCTTCATGGACCAGCCCATGGGTAAGCCTGGGCATCGCCCACGGGGTGGGTTCGCCGCTGACTTCGACCACGAATTCCTGCTCCAGGCTGGGGCCGGATTCCTGCAGGTGGCGGCGTACGCGCCAATCCTGGGTCAACACGACCAGACCGCTGGCGTTGTCATCCAACGGCATCAGGTAGTCCAGCCGCTGGAAATGACGGCGTAGCGAACGGATGCCGGAGGCGTCATCGGCAAAGCGGTTTTCGTCGACCAGCAGCGCGAACAGCTGCTCGGCGGTACAGCCGGCCGGCTTGTTGATCAGGAACGTGGCTGCTTCAGCGGCTTCGGTGCTGCCTTCGGCGGCCAGCGTGATGACTTCCTCGCTGACCATGGTCTGCGGGGTTTCCACGACCACGCCGTTGACGCTGATCCAGCCGCCTTCGATGTACTGCTGGGCCTGCGAGCGCGAGCACTGCAGCTGCGCGGCAACGCGCTTGTCGAGACGGATCGGGGTGGTCATGGCGGCCATGGGTTCTACGAAGGGCGGGGAGTGTAGCGCTGTGGCGGGACTGCGGCGATGGCTGGCTCAGCCGGGTTCATGTTCCAAGGCGGTCAGGTACAGGCGCAGGTCGAACTCCAGCTGGTGGTAATCCGGCTCCATGTGCAGGCACAGCTGGTAGAAGGCCTTGTTGTGGTCGGCCTCTTTGATATGCGCCAGCTCATGCACCACGATCATCCGCAGGAACTCGGCCGGGGCCTCGCGGAACACGCTGGCAATGCGGATTTCCCGGCTGGCCTTGAGCTTGCCGCCGTGGTTGCGGGAAATGGCGGTATGCGTGCCCAAGGCGTGTTTGACCACCTGCAGCTTGCCGTCATACAACACCTTGCCCAGCGGCACCGACTGGCGCAGGTGACGCTCCTTGATGGCCTGCACGTAGTCGTAGAGCTGGCGGTCGTTGCGCACCGGATTGGGCTCGGCGTAGCGCTTGCGGACCGCTTCGCCCAGCTTGCCCGCGTCCAGCAGCTCGCGGGCGCGCTGCTGCAGGTGTTCGGGATAGCCATTCAGGTATTTCAGCGGAAGCATGGGCATTTGGGCGGGACAGGACAGGCCGCTATGATGGCAGCCTCGGCAACAGAACCATGAACAACGACGATGGCAAAGGGTAATCCACTGCAGGAACAGCTGCTCAAGGCTGGCCTGGTGAAGAAATCGCAGGTCTCGCAGGTGGCGCGCGAGCAGGTCAAGGCGCGCCACGGCAAGGGCCCGGTCAGTGCGACCGAGAGC
Source organism: Stenotrophomonas sp. STEN031 (assembly GCF_056759975.1). Classification (NCBI taxonomy): domain Bacteria; kingdom Pseudomonadati; phylum Pseudomonadota; class Gammaproteobacteria; order Lysobacterales; family Lysobacteraceae; genus Stenotrophomonas; species Stenotrophomonas sp. STEN031. The sequence continues at coordinate 14,638 of NZ_JBRREA010000037.1, read as the reverse complement.
CAGCGCGAGGCCGATCGCGCCCGTGCCGAGAAGGCCGAAAAGGACCGCCAGCTGGCCGCCGAGCGCAATGCCCAGCGTCGCGCCGACGAGCTGCGCGCGCAGGCCAAACAGATCATCGCCGACCGCAAGCTGCCGCGCGCCGGTGAGCTGGAATACCGTTTCAACGATGGCGCAGTGATCCGTACGATGCTGGTCACCGAGGCGCTGCGCACCCAGCTGGCCAATGGTGCGCTGGTGATCGCCCGGCACGGCGACAGTTTCGAACTGCTGCCGCGCATGGCTGCGGAAAAGGTGCGTGAGCGTGACGCCAGCCTGATCGTCCTCGACCACGGCCAGAGTGCGGATACGCCGATTTCCACTGGCAATGCCGAGGATGATGCGTACTACGCCCAGTTCCAGGTGCCTGACGACCTGATGTGGTGAACGCTGTGCTCGCGCGGTTTGGCGCGGGCCGACGCCTGTGGTGAGCGCCAGCCCTCCGCCGGTGGAACTTGTTCAGGCAGCTGTACGCCTGGCCGCCAGCCCTTGAATTGTGTCCAAGGAGGCGGCAATTTGCCTGTGTTGCTGTACGTGGAGACAGGACATGGCTACCGGTTGGGCGGGCGACACCGCCGTTCAGGATCAGATTGACGCCACCGTCGAGGACGCGATCGAGCGTGCGCGCAGCCGCATGCCCAGCGGCCCGGGGCTGGAACACTGCGAAGAATGTGATGCGCCGATTCCCGAGGCCCGGCGCAAGGCCGTGCCCGGGGTGAGGCTGTGCATCGCCTGCCAGCAGGCGCAGGATGAGGACGAGGCGTTTGCCGGCTATAACCGGCGCGGCAGCAAGGATAGCCAGCTGCGCTAGGAACGATGGCTGTGTCTGTGCCTGTTGTGGTCGTCGCTGTGGTTTGCGGCTTTGGCTGTTGTTTTAGCCCTGCTCTTGCTCGTCATCCTCGCGAACGCGGGGATCGCTCTGCATGTGCTTGCGCTTTGGAGTTACGCGGTAATTCCGGTCCGAATCAATGCCGAAGGCCAAGGCTGGAGCCAGAGCCAGAGCGATCCCCGCTTTCGCGAGGATGACGGCAAAAAAGCAAAAGCCCAAAGCCCAAAGCCTCAGCTTTTTCCCGGTGCAGGCAGCACGGCGTTCAAGTATTGCTTCTGCACAACGCGTGGCACCAATCGCGGTCGCTCCATCAACACAAAGCGCACGCCCTTCACCGTCTGTGGCGCAGCCTTGCTGACAAAGCCAAACCGCTCATACACCGGCACTGCGATCTCGGACGAGTTGACCGTGTACTCGCGGCGGCCGTGTATGCGCAGTGCATGCTCCCACAGCCGCCGCGCGATGCCGCGCTGGCGGCTGCTGCGGCTCACGAACAGATGATGGATGTGGCTGTCGCTGCGCATCGCGATCATGCCGACAAGTGCACCTGCATCCTCAATCACGTAATGCGCGAACTCCTTGTCGACCAGGCGATCGGTGAAGCTGGCGGGAGTCAGCGAGGCCAGGAACGCATGTGCGCTGGCACCGCTGTCGGCGTCCAGCAGGTGTCGCGCCAACGGGGTGACCAGCGCGCTCAGTGCCTCTGCATCGGCGAGGTTGGCGTCACGCAAAGTGATGTCCTGATCCACGTAGTTCCCCCGTAGCGCCCCCGGAAGCAGCGGCGTGTACGGAAGCATACCTGCAGCCGCCACGCTGTAAACCTGTGCGCTGGCGGCAGCTCAGTGCGTCGCGCCACCCGGACGGAAGCTGCCGCTCCAGCGCAGCATCGCGCACAGGCACCACAGCCAGCCAGCCGTGGCGATCAGGCCGCCGACAAGCCCAATGTGCTGCATGCCCAGCTGCAGGCTGACCTGGCTGCCGATCAACGCGCCGGCGCCAATGCCGATGTTGAAGATGCCCGAGAACAAGGCCATCGCCACGTCGGTGGCGTCGGCGGCCAGGTTCAGGACCTTGGACTGCATCGACAAAGCGAAGCTGATCATCGCCACGCCCCAGACCGAAACCAGCGCGTACAGCAGCCAGCTGCTGTGCAGCCCAGTACGCAGCAACAACAGGCTGGCGGCCAGTACGCCGATGGCTGCCAGCAGGAAGCCACGCGGCCAGCGCAGGCCGTAGCGCGAAAACAGCAGGCTGCCGATGAAGCCCATGCCGCCGAACAACAGCAAGACCCACGTCGTCACATGCGCATCGAAGCCGCCGATCTTCTGCACGAACGGTTCGATGTAGCTGTAGCCGGTGAACTGTGCCGATACCACCGTCATCACCAGCAGGTACAAGGCCATCAATGCGGGGCGCCGCAACAGCAAGGGAATGCTGCTGGCCGAACCGCTGTTCTGGCTGGGCAGGGCTGGCAGCAGGCGTGCCAGTACCAGCATCACCAGCAGGGCGACGCCGCCGATGGCCATGAAGGTGACGCGCCAGCCCAGCAGTTCGCCGACGATGCGGCCCAAGGGGATGCCCAGCACCATCGCCACCGAGGTGCCGGTGGCCAGCAGGCCCAGGGCCTGCGGGCGCTTGTCCGCCGGTGCCACCCGCACTGCCAGCGAGGCGGTGATCGACCAGAACACGGCGTGCGCCAATGCAATGCCGATCCGGCTGGCCATCAGGATCGGGTAGCTCCAGGCCAGCGCTGACAACACATGGCTGAGAATGAACAGTGCAAACACGCCCAGCAGCAATCTGCGCCGGTCGAAGCTGCGGGTCAGCAACATGCACGGCAGCGAGGTCAGCGCCACCACCCAGGCGTAGATCGTCAGCATCAGGCCGACATGTTCGATCGGCTTGCCGAAATCGGCGCCGATGTCACTGAGCAGGCCGACCGGGACGAATTCGCTGGTATTGAAGACGAAGGCGGCCAGCGCCAGGGCGATGACACTGAGCCAGCGTTGGCGGTCGGAGCGTGGCGGCTGGTGTTCGGCAACGGCAAAAGCATCGCCTGCCTGCGGGGCAGGGCATGAAGTATCGGGAGAGACGGACATTGCGAGCGGGTCTGCGACCGGGCCGGTCGCTCAATGCAGGCAATTTTCGCACGCGCCGGGTGGACGCGAGCAGAACGCTGTGGATCACGGCGCCCGGCGGGGCTCTGCAGATCGGGAGCAGGGCCAGCCGTGGCCGCGGTCTTGCCAGCGGCCCTGGAGCAGGTAGGGAAGCCCGCTTTGCAGGGCCGAAGTGCTCAGCCATCTCCCTGCAGCGTGCTTGCAGCGGCGTCACCACCACGCCAGCGACGCAGGCCACGCTGGAAGAACAGGCTGTTGGGAATCTGCATCAAGGTGCCATCGACCGGGCCACCGACCTCGTGCAGGGTGGTGTAGATCAGGTTGATGTCGGTGACGACGCCCTTCAGGCCGGGCTTTTCACCGTTCTCCAGCAGCTCGATCTGGTCGCCCAGACGGAACGGGCGGGTGGTGAAGATCAGGAAGGTGCAGAAAATGTTGGACAGCACGCTCCAGGCGGCGAAGAACGCCACCGCGCCGACCGCGGCAAAGCCGGTGAACGCCGTCCACAGCACGCTGGCCTGCACGTTCAGGGCCTGCAGGATGGCAACCAGCGCCACCGTGCCGATGATGAAGTTCGACAGTCGCCGGATTGCCATTTCGATCTGCGCCGGCAGCGTGTAGTGACGGCCCAGGCGCGCCAACAGGCGCCGGGTGAGCAGGCGCAGCAGCCAGGCCACGACCAGGATCAGCAGGATGCCCAGGCCGGTGTTGATCGGATCAATCCATTGCTGCAGCGAGGCGGGTAGGTAATGCTTCATGCGGTTTCCTTGCGGTGCGTCAGTGCTTCAGTGCGGCATCGGTATGGCGGGGATCGCCATCGTTGCGGGCGGGGATGATGTTCAACAAACGGGCCAGCAACGGATAGATGTCCACATTGTCGATCGGCGCGATGGTCACGCCGGGGACGAAGGCTGGACCATAGCCGATGAAGGGTGAATACATGTCGGGCAAGGTGTTGTCATAGCCATGCTCGCCCAGCAGTTCGTGGTTCTTGCGCTTCTCGGCCTGGCGGGTAGTGACCTGCCAGCCCAGTTCGGCGGTGCAGATGTAGGCGGGTACGCGGCGGTGATGCCCGTACTCGAAGCGGGCGGGGATCTGCTCGCGGGTCATGCACTGGATGTGCGGGTAACTGCCGTCCAGCAGCTGTTGCGCGGCCGCTTCACCACCGGGAAGGGCGTTGAACGAGGCGTAGGCGCCGGTCCAGCCGAAATCCAGCCTGCCGACATCGACGATGTCGTCGAGAAAGACCTGCTTGTCGGGGCCGGTGGCGGTCATGCCGTGGTCGGAGGCCACCACGATGTTGATCTTCTGCTGCAGCCCCTGCGCACGGATGCCGCTGAGCAGGTTGCCAATTGCCGCATCCACTTCGCCAAGCGCGGCATTGAGTTCGGCGGAGTCGGGGCCATGACGATGGCCCATGGTGTCGACCTTGTCGAAGTACAGGGTGATGAAGTGCGGGCGTTGCGCTGCGGGCAGCGCCAGCCATTCCAGCACCTGGTTGACCCGTTGTCGTGAGCTTACCTGTATGTCGAAGGGGCGCCAGAACTCGGGCCGTGCACCGTGTACCGGCGCCTCCGAGCCGACCCAGAACATCGCCGCGGCGCGGCCGCCCTGTTCACGGACGCTGGTCCACAGCGGCTTGCCATCGTCCCACCAGCGCTCGTCGCGGACCGTGGCCGGGTCGAACATGCTGAAGCGCACGCCGGGGATGGTCGGGTCGGTCATGAAGTTGGCGATCACCCCGTGGTGGTCCGGGCGCAGGCCGGTGACCAGGGTGTAGTGGTTGGGGAAGGTGATCGATGGATACGACGGGCGCATGTACTCGGCACGGGCGCCGCCGGCCACCATGGCTGCCAGGTTCGGGGTCTGGTTGCGGTCCAGGTAGTCGTTGCGGAAACCATCGATGGAAACCAGGATCACCGGCGCCAGTGCTTGCTGGGGCATGCGTGAGGTGCTGGCAGGCGTTTCGATGGCGAGCGGGGCGCTGGTGCAGCCGGCCAGGGCAAGGGCGGCGCAAAGCAGCAGGGCGGGGGTACGCAACATGGGGCGGCAACGGTTTGGCGAGCGGCGATTGTCGGCCAGTGCGGCATTTGCTGCCAGTCGAGGCGCACTTGCCGGCCGCTTTGGCAAAACCTGATTCGGGTTTAAACCTTTTTCCTGCTTGCCGCATCCAATGGATATGCTCGACGCCACCGTGACTGCCACTGCTCCCTCACCGCCCGCCGTGGATGACGCTACGTTGGCCCGTGCCGCCGCGGACGGCGACACCCGCGCCTATGAGCGCATCTACCGGCGTCATTCACCGCGGCTGTACGCCTTGCTGTGGCGGCTGTGTGGCGGCAACGCCGCGCGTGCCGAGGATGTGCTGCAGGAGACCTTCATCCAGGCCTGGCGCAAGCTGCCGCAGTTTCGCTTCGAGAGCGCATTGTCCACCTGGTTGCACCGGTTGGCGGTGAATACGGCCTTGATGGAGTTGCGGGCAACCACGTTTGAATCGCTCGACATCGGGGAATCAGGGATGGACCTGTTGGCCGAAATGGCTGACACGCCGCGTTGCCATGCCACGGGCATGGATCTGGAGCGCGCGCTGCTGACGCTGCCGCCGCGCGCCCGTGCAGTGCTGGTGCTGCATGACATCGAGGGCTGGAAACACCAGGAAATCGCCGTGGAACTGCAGATGGCTGTCGGCAGCTCCAAGGCACAGTTGCATCGCGCGCGCAGCTTGCTGCGCACGCGGCTTGGAGACGCAGGATGAATATTCACGACGACGATCACGATGATGCGTTGGCCCAACGTTTACGCGGCCTGCCATCCGAACGGGTGGCACCGGCGGCCGTCTGGCAGCGCATTGCCGCAGAGCTGGAGCAGACACCCCGTTTCCAGCAGGCCCCTGTCGCCCCGGCGCTGAACGCAGCGGCCCCAAGGCGCATGCAGCGGCGCTGGCCGCGCTATGCCGCAGCCGCGGTGGTCGTGGCGCTGGTCGCGGGAGCGGGGGTTCTGTGGTTGCCGCAGCAGCCACCGGCAGCCGTGGCGGTCGAGGAATCGTCCCTGCAGCATCAGGCCAATACGATCACCTACCAATACCGGCAGGCGATGGCCACGCTGCCACAGCAGGACGTGGCGGCCGAGCTGCAGCCGGCCCTGCGCGAGCTGGACGAAAGCGCTGGCAGCATCCGCAGCGCCATCGCGCAAAGTCCCGATGCCGCCTTTCTGCTTGGCCAGTTGCAGCGCACCTATGCGCTGCGGCTTGAACTTACCCGCAAGGGCGTGAACCCGACCGGACTTTCGACATGAAGGAGCGCCTGATGAAAGCTTGTATGCGCCATCTGATCGCCACCGCACTGCTGTTGGCCCCATTGACCAGCGCGTTCGCGCAGACCGCGGTCAACCGTAACCTGTCCTTGTCCAGCGGCGGCCGTGTAGAGCTGAGCAATGTGGCCGGCTCGGTCACCGTGCGTGGCTGGGACCGCAACGAAGTACAGCTGACCGGCTCACTGGGCGAGGGCCAGCGGCTCGAAGTAGAAAGCAGTGCCAATCGGGTGGCGTTGAAAGTGGTTTACCCGCAGAACAGCCACAGCAGTCGCGGTGCGGTGCTGGAACTGCGGGTGCCGCGCGCCGCGCAGTTGCAGACCAGTACCGTCAGTGCGGGCGTGGATGTCGCGGATGTGGACCTGCGTCGTCTGCAGAGCTCCACCGTCAGCGGCAGCATCACCGCCAATGGGCGTGCTGGTGAGGCGGAATTGACCACGGTCAGCGGCGCGATCCGCTCGCAGCTGCAGACGTCGCGCCTGGAGACGCGGACAGTCAGCGGTGGCATCAATGCAGCCGGCGCCAGCGGCGGTGAGGTCTCGGCCAATACTGTGTCTGGCGGTATCACCCTGGACCTGGCCAAGGTGCAGCGGCTCAGTGCCGAGTCGGTATCCGGCAGCGTGGGCGTGCGCAGTGCGGGCCTGCAGCCGGGTGGCCGGGTCAATCTGGAGACGGTGAGTGGCTCGGTATCACTCGGCTTGCCGGCCAGTACCTCGGCGCAGCTCAAGGTCAGCACCTTCAGCGGCAGCATCCGCTCTGACGTAGGCCAGGTGGAGAGCCCGCGTTACGGGCCGGGCAAGAACCTGGACGCGCGGATTGGCGGCGGTGACGGTGATATTTCGATCCAGTCGCATTCGGGCAGCGTGCGGGTGAGTCTGGATCGTTGATTCACCCGCTCCCTTTGTCATAGGCAAGGGGAGGGTTGGGGAGGGACGCTTTTGCTCCCTCCCTTTTGCGCAGCAAAGGGGAGGGGTTGGGGAGGGGTAGGGCTTCTGGGTTTCTGGAGCCCCAGCTTCCCGGCTTACGCAGCTCCTACGACCGCCCCGGTTGTTGCCGCCAGCGCCAAGCCCTGCACCACGCCGAACGATGGGTCGCCGTGCACCAGCCTGGCAGTCGGGAATGCCGCTGCCGCTGCTTGCTGGATGTAACCGGCGCGCGACATGCCACCGGTCAGGAACACCGCCGCCGGGTCGTGGCCGATATCGGCACGCACCTGCTGCAGCAAGGTCTCCAGCTCGCCCAGATAAGCACCGGCGGCCGCCGTCAGATGCGGTGCGTCGATGTCGACGAACAGTCCGGTTTCGATGAAATCCAGCACGCTGTTGTGGCGGGCTTGGCTGCTCAAGCTGATCTTGCACTGTTCCACCGCGCGGTACAGGCGCGCGGTATTGCCGGTGTCCTGCAGCGCCTGCAGGCGCGGGCCATAGGGCAGTTCCACCGCGTCGTAATTGTGCTGGCGGAAATCACGCTGGCGGGTCATGTCCTGCACCATCGCCGCCTCCACGTAGTGGTGCGCGGGCACGCGGGTGATGCCGCGCCCGAACAGTGGCATATAGCCCGCCAGGCTCAGCGCCAGGTCGATATCGGTACCGCCACGGGCAATACCCCAGGCGCGATGGATCTGCGGCGCGGCGTTGCCGCCAACGCTGGCGTGGGCGATATCGGTGGTACCGCCGCCGACGTCGACGATCACCGCTTCGTGGCGCTCGCTGCTGACTGCGTGGTAATGCATGGCCGCCGCTGCCGGCTCCTCGAGGAAATCCACCTCGTCAAAGCCTGCTGCCATCGCCGCGCTGCGCAGGATGTCCAGCGCCTGCTCGTTGCCGGCCGCGCCAATCGAGCTGCGGAACTGCACGGGCCGACCGAGCAGGGCGCTGCGCACATTGCAGCGCAATTGGCGCGAGGCGGTCAGGCGGATGTGTTCGAGGATATGGGTGGCGATGCCGGTGATGGTCTGCTTGGCACGCGGATGCAGGTTGTAGCCCAGCATCGACTTCGGGCTCTGCACCAGGTTGCCTTCGTTCTCCTCGAAATAGGCCTCCAGCGCTTCGTCGCCATAGACCGCGTTCTGCAGCAGGGTGGTGGAGCTGCGCGGTTCGCGGATGCGTTCTTCCATCCACTGCCGGCGCACCACGCGGATGGCGTCGCTGCGCAGCTGTTCATGGCTGCGCGTGTTGCCGACCGCGCGGGCGTCGCGGCGGCCGGATTCGATCAGCTCATCGACCTGCGCTTCGAGTGCCGGGGTGAGTTCGAAATCGTTGGGGTCGCGCATTACCTCGGGGAAGTACACCGTGGTGCGGAACTGCTGGGCTTCACCAAAACTGACCGGAACCACCTTGCCGTCGATGTGGGCGGCGGCGGCCGAGTTGCTGGTGCCAAAGTCGATACCGAGTTTCATGGTGCCTGCGCGTCTTGCTGCTGAATCGGCCGCGCACTTTACTACGCCGCCGCGACGCTGGCTTCACCCGTTGTTGGCTGCTTGTGGCTCCAGCGCGGCCAACCGCGCCTGCCAGGCCTGCGGCGTCTGCGGTTTGACGAACAGCGCCACGATCTCCGGGTGGCGCAGGCGCGCGGCCTGTTCGATGCGGGCCACGCAGGCTTCGATCTGCGGCGTGGTGCAGCGGTCGTCGAAGGCCGCACTGAGTGTTGCCAGTACCTGATTGGGGCCGACCTGGACGGTCAGGATGCCGTTGGCGTTCTCGATGTCCGGGTCGGCCGCCGCCAGCTGCAGCAGGGCCTCGCCCAATTCAGGATGGGCCGGTTCGCCGATCAGCAGACCCTTGGTTTCCCGTGCCAGCAGGAAGGCGGCCACGGCCAGCACCAGTGCGATGCCGATCGAGGCCAGTGCATCCAGTTCCGGCATCTGCAAGCACTGCGCGCCGATCAACCCGGCCAAGGCGATCAACAGGCCGAGCAGGGCGGCGCTGTCCTCCAGCAATACGGTGAAGGTGCTCGGGTCCTTGCTGCGCCGGAAGGCTTCGAAATAGCCATGATGGCCCTTGCCGATGCGGAACTCGCGCAGCGCTACCCACCATGAGCTGCCTTCGAACAATAGCGAGACACCGAGCACGATGTAGGCGATGCCGGGGTTGGCGACGGGCTCCGGGTCGCGCAGGTGGATGATGCCCTGGTAGAGCGAAACGCCTGCACCCATCGCAAAGACCAGAACCGCGACGATGAAGCTCCAGAAATAGAGTTCACGGCCATGACCGAGCGGATGGGCGCGGTCGGGTGGTTGCCTGGCGCGGTTCAGCCCATGCAGCAGCAGGATTTCATTGGTGGTGTCCACCAGTGAATGCACGCCTTCGCTGAGCATGGCCGAGCTGCCGGAAATGCCGGCCGCGATGAACTTGGCCACCGCAATGCCCAGGTTGCCGGCCAGTGCCACGAGGATGACGAATCGGGAGCCGCTGTCTTTCGCCATGTGATGTCCTGGCAGCGCGACATCGCTTGCCGCGCTGGCACTTTCCTTCCGTGTGCGTGGCGATGGCGTGAGTGACGCGGAGCTGAGCGGCTACAATGCGGGGTTATTCAATGTACGGGAGTCCCCCATGTCTGTTACTTCCTGCCCGCAGTGTTCGCTGGAGAATGTCTACGCCGACGGCGCGCTGTGGATCTGCGCCGATTGCGGCCATGAGTGGACCGCTGGTGAAGCGGCGGAGTCGACGCTGGTGGTCCGCGACAGCAACGGCAACGTATTGGCGGCAGGCGACACCGTCACCGTGATCAAGGACCTGAAGGTCAAGGGTTCATCGATTCCGCTCAAGCAGGGCACGGTGATCCGCAACATCCGCCTGGTCGAGGACGATGCCGAGCACATCGAAGGCAACTCGGAAAAGATCAAGGGCCTGGTGCTGAAGACCTGCTTCCTGCGCAAGGCCTGAGCCGGATTGCCCAGGCCGCCAGCGGTGCGCGATCAGCGCGCCGCATGGCGCGCTTCGAGCCGGCGGATGCCATCGAGCTTGCTCTGGTAAACCGCTCTCATCGGATCGCCGCCGAGGTCGCGGGCGCGCTTCATCTCGCGCATGGCCAGGCGATTGTCGCCGCTCAGGAAATACGCCCGGGCCAGGCCGAAGTGGAATTGATGGGCGTTGCCGTAGAGCCGCACGGCTTCCCGGTAATAGTGCGCCGCCAGCACGTAGTTGCCGTCACGCTCGGCGGTGGTGCCTTGCATGAACTGGTAGAAGGGGTCGCGCTTGCGCACCTGCTCCAGTCGTGACTGCATCTGCGCCACCCGGCGGGTGTCGCCCATGCGCTGGTAGAGCTTGGTGGCGTTGTGCAGGGCGGGGGCGTGGAAGCGGTTGATCGACAATGCGGTTTCCAGGTCCCTGGCGGAGGCATCGAGGTCGTTTTCGCGCGACTCGAGTACGCCCAGGTTGCTCCATGCCGGCACAAACCGCGGATCCATCCGCAATGCCGCGTCGAAATAGGCGCGCGCGCTGGCGTAGTCGTGCGCGGCCAGCTGCTCGGCCCCCCGGTTGTTGTAGAAATGGGCGAGGGCGCGGCTGTCATTGATCGGCTGTGGGCCGCGACGGTCGTACAGCACGTTGCTGTCCAGGTCCAGGGTCGCCTGGCGGCCATCCACGCGCATGCCGACATTGACGTGGCCGGCGTTGAAGATCAGCCCCTGGTCCTGGTACCAGGACACCACCTGGCCCACCTCCTGCATGCGTGCCTCCAGGCCGATCTCGCGGGCCAGGGCGACGAACAACAGGGTGAATGACAGGCAATTGGCACGCCGTTGCTGCCACGTCTCGGCCACGGTGAGGGTGGCTTCGGTGTCGTATTCCAGGCCCAGTCCCTCTGGGCGGAACACCAGTTCAACCAGCAGGTGCAGGCGCTGTTCGGGGGAATTGGCCACCTTGATGACCCGCTCCTGCAGCTGCGCGCGTATCTCCGGCGGAATCGCCATCACCTGCGCCGGGGTCGGTACCGGGGCCGGGGTTGGCGGTGGCGCGGCAAAGGCCACGCTGCTGGCGGCGAGCAGGACTAACGCATTCCAACCGATCATGGCGATCACCCGGAGTTTGCTGCGGCCTGCCCAGTGTAGGCCTGTTGCGGGGGCATGGGAGCAGTGCCGGCACAAATCCACAGCAGGTGTGGACCAGCGCTGTGCAAACATGTGGATAACTGCTGGCAGCCCTTGCAGGGCGTGGCTCGGCAAGTGGTGGTGAAATTTTCACCACGGCCGGGCCGTGACCGGCGGGGTCTGCTAGTATCCGCGGCCCAGACAGTAGTGGCCGCCGCAACGGAGCGGGCAAGTCGGCCGGCTTTCGATACCAGACCATGACGAAGCAGCTTTCCTCCACCGAGGCCCAGATGTCACTGGGCCTGGGCAGCGATATTCCAACCGAGCGCCTTTTCTTTGCCGTGATGCCGGACCCGATGACGGCCGAGCGCGTGGCGGAGCTGGCTGACGGGCTGCGCGAAGAACATGGCCTGATCGGGCAGCCGCTGGCCCCCGAACGCCTGCATGTCACCCTGCATCACCTGGGCGACTACGCCGGCCTGCCGCCGAGCCTGCTGCCCAAGGTGCGCCAGGCTGCGGCACGGGTGCGCATGCCCGAGTTCGAGGTCTGCTTTGATCAGGTGGGCAGCTTTGCCGGCGGCGTGAAGAACCCCTTCGTGCTGCGCAGCGAGTACGGCGCGGAGTTGTTGAATGGCCTGCACGAAGAGCTGGCGCGCTGCCTGCAGGGCGTGGGTGGCAAGCTGGACCCGCGCTTCACCCCGCATATGACCCTGCTGTACGACCGCCGCCGCCTGCCGATCCAGCCGGTACAGCCGCTGCGCTGGTTCGTGCGGGAATTCGTGTTGGTGCGCAGTTTCCTCGGCCAGGGCCGTTACCAGATCGAAGGCCGCTGGCAACTGGGCTGAGCCGGGGGCTGCCGTCCGCGGTGCAATCCGCGGCTCCCCGATTGATGATGGGCCTTTCCAAGTCCTGGCTTCATGCCAAGATGCGGCCATGAACGACTTGCTGCAGACCCTGCCGCCGCCGCTGTTGGCCGAGCTGAAAACCGCCTACGCGCAGCCGCCGCGTGCGTATCACAACTTTGGCCATGTACAGGCCCTGCTGCAGCACTACCGTGATGTCGCCGCTGGCCCCGGCTGGCAGCAGCCGTTGGAAGTGCTGTTGGCGGTGCTTTACCACGATGCCATCTACGAGGCGGGGCGCGGCGACAACGAGGCGCGCTCGGCGCAGCTTGCCGCGTCCGGTATCGAACGTTGGCTGCCGGATGCCGAAGTGGATGTGGCCCGGGTGATGGCGTTGATTGAACTGACGGCGCGCCATGGCAGCCTGGATGGCGAGGGACTGGATGCCGACGCTGCGTTGTTCCTGGACAGCGACATGGCGATCCTGGGGGCGCCGGATGCGGTGTTTGATGCCTATGACCGTGGCATTGCCGAGGAATACCTGGGCAAGGTGCCGGGTTTCCTGTTCCGGCTCAACCGGCGCCGGTTCCTGAAGAAGCTGCTGGCGCAGCCACGCATCTTCTTCAGTGATTTCTTCCATGAACGCTACGACGCGGCGGCGCGTGCCAACCTGCGCCGGGCCACGGCCTGATGCCTGGCTTTGGCTAAAATGCAGTCTGTCCTGTTGCTGATTGGGCCTAGCCGGCCGCTGTAATGAACGAATTGCCCGTCCAAGCTCCCGCAACTCCCGATCCTGACCCCCGCCCGCAACCGCCGGAGGCACCGGGTCCCAACGAATGCTGTGGCAGCGGCTGCCCGTTGTGCGTGCTGGATCTGTATACCGACGAACTGATGATCTACCGGCAGAAGCTGGCCGAATGGATCGCTCGCCACCCCGAAACACAGGCCTGAACCCGCACCTTCGACATCTTTCCGCCGGCCAGGGGCGTAGGCTGTGCGGCACCGTTATCGAGACCTGTACATGGCACGTGTGATGTGGGGGATGGGGGTGCTGGCGCTGGGCCTGTGGGCGGCGTCGGCAATGGCGACCGAGCAGGTCAGCCACGGTCGTTTCCAGCATGTACCGGTGCTGCTGCCCGACTTGCCGGCACAACGCGTGGTGCTGTGGTTTGGCGATGCAGCCGCCTCCACGGGGCACGTGGCGCGCCTGCAGGCACTGCGCGATGACGGCGCGCTGGTGGTGGATATCGACACCCCGCACCTGTACCAGGTGCTGGCCAGGGAAGGTGGCAGCTGTGGTTTTTCCGCTGGCGATGTGGAGAACTTCTCGCGCTACGTGCAGGCCTATTACCACATACCGACCTATCGCCTGCCCATCCTCGGCGGTGAGGGGTCTGGTGCGGCATTGGCCTATGCGGTCGCGAGCCAGGCAGACCCGGGCGTGTTCGCCGGATTGCTGACCGATGGCTTCTGCCCGCAGCTGCGCAACGCGACGATGACCTGTGGCGATGCCATCAAGGGCCGGGTGCTGTTGCCGCAGCCGTTGCACTTTCCCTGGTTGAACGCGGCGGCGGGCAAGCAGCAGGCATGTGCGGCGACGGCAGTGACGGCGTTCACCGATGCGGTGCCGTGGGCGCGGCAGTTCGCACGTACCCGCCAGGGCAGTGCCTTGCCCGGTGAAGTAGCGGCTGCGCGGGTGCTGGGCGCGCAGCGGGGTATCAGCCTGCCGGCCGTGCCACAGGACCTGGATGGGCTGCCGCTGGTGGAAGTGCCGGCCAGCGGGCAGGGCGATACCTTCGCGGTGTTTGTCTCTGGTGATGGTGGCTGGGCTGGACTGGACAAGGACGTGGCTGGCGCCCTGGCAAAGGCTGGGATTCCGGTGGTGGGCGTGGATTCGCTGCGCTACTTCTGGAGCGAGCGCACGCCGGCAGGATTCGCCGCCGACCTGGATCGCATCGCGCGCTATTACGCCAACCATTGGCAACGGCCGAAACTGATGCTGATTGGCTTCTCGCAGGGGGCCGATGTCTTGCCCGCGGCCATCAACAAGCTGCCGCGGGCGAGCGCACAGATGCTGGCCATGACCGCGCTGATGTCGGTGGGGGAGCGTGCCGACTACGAGTTCCATGTCAGCAACTGGATCTCCAGTGGCGGCGATGATGGGTTGCCGATTGCGCCGGAAATGCGCCGCCTGGCGGCTGATCGCACGCTGTGCATCTATGGTGCCGACGATGAAGATGCGCTGTGCCCGAAGCTGCCGGCCGGTAGCGCACAACTGATCAAGCTGCCTGGCGATCACCATTTTGAAGGTGATTACGAAGGTCTGGCCAAGGTGGTCCTGCAGCACGTGCAGGGGCCTTGATGCGGAGTGTTGGGGGGGGGGGGGGGGGGGGGGGGGGCGCGGCCGGGGGCGGCGCGGAGGGAGCCGGCGGCGCGGCGCGGGCGGCCCCCCCCCCCCCCCACATAACTATAATAT